>JABFSC010000039.1 GCA_013140885.1 Deltaproteobacteria bacterium
GGGGCTAAGCGAAGTGACCATTTTCGCCGACGGCGAAGCGGTGATCCATTCAGTCAATGATACCCTCCATTTGCATGGACAAGCGTTGCTCGGTGAAGCGGTCGATGCGTAGAGAACGGGCAACGCCATGACGTTCGCGTTCCCGCCTTCATTCAGAGACGGAAAACCCAGGGCGTGTCGCCGCACCCGTCTTCTCACGTGCGCTCTCAGCGAGATGCGGTGCTCCTGGCGGTAAGGGCTCCTTGTCACGTATCCTCTCTTCTCGTTGGTTCAAGATCGGTCTCAGTGTGGGGTTGTTCACGCTGTTGTTCCGTTCGATTGACTTTCTCACTTTTCGTGAACAACTCACCGCCGTGCGGCTCGATTTGGTGGTCGTGGTGTTCCTCGGCTATTTGTTCACGCAGATGCTCAGCGCGTATAAGTGGCAAGTGCTCGCCCGCCCACTGGGTTTTCATCTCCCTTTCCGCGTGTTCTGGGTTTACTACTACGTCGGGATGTATCTCAATCTCTTCGTGCCGAGCACGATCGCTGGAGACGTAGGGCGTGGGTTGTTGCTCGCGACGCAGGGCGGTCGCGTGTCCGCGGCTCTCCAGTCCGTGCTCGCCGATCGCGTCACCGGGGTTGTGATGTTGTTGTGGGTGAGTGCCGCGGGGTTCCTGGCGTTTGGCCCCACGGTGTTCCCGGCGCCGGTCGCGTATGGGGTTGTTTCTGTCGCCGTACTGGCGGTGGCCGGATGGTGGATCGCCCCACGAGTGATACCGGTGCTGTTCGCGCCTGGCCATGCGTTTCATCGCTTATGGGCGAACCTCATCCAGCCGTATCACGATCAAGCCCCATTGCTGGGATATGCGTGCCTGGTTTCGTTTGGGTTGCACTGGTTACAATTAAGCCTGCAGGTGGTGCTTGCCCACGCGCTCCATCTGGCGGTGCCGTTGTGGTACCTGATCCTGTTCATTCCCCTCGTGCACATCCTGAGCGCGTTGCCCGTGAGTTTTGGCGGGATCGGCGTGCGCGAATCGATCTACGTAGTGTTCTTGGCGCTGATTGGCGTTGGACGGCCCGAAGCGATGGCCTTCGGGCTGCTGTGGAGCATGCTCGGTCTGGGTGGGGGACTGGTTGGCGGCGTGGTGCTGATGCTGTCGCCGGAAGTCCAACAGGCGTTGGCGCGGATTAAAAAAACGTCGGACGGATGAGAATGGTTTCCTCGCGCCCCGCGCCGACGGAAACCATCTTGATGGGAACATTCACAAGCTGTTCCACTCGTTCGACGTAGCGCCGCGCATTCAGAGGCAAGGCGTCGAGGCTGCGAATGTCGCTCAACGGCTCGGACCACCCTGGCAGGTCTTCATAGACTGGCGTGATGCGGTCGATGACGTGCACGCTGGCCGGGACTTCGTCGTACTGCTGCCCTTGGTACGCATAGCCGGTGCAAATACGCACGGTCGGCAATCCGCTTAACACATCAATTTTAGTCAATGCCAGACTCGTCACCCCATTGAGCCGCACGGCGGTGCGAGCGACCACGGCATCAAGCCAGCCGCAGCGTCGCGGGCGACCCGTCACTGTCCCGAACTCACCACCATCGCGACGCAGTTTTTCGCCTTCCGGGCCAAATAACTCCGTCGGGAACGGACCACTGCCGACCCGGGTGGTATAGGCTTTGGAAATGCCAATCACGCCATGAATGTGTTGCGGAGCGATGCCCGCCCCGGAGCACACGGCGCCCGAAACCGTATTGGAGGACGTGACATACGGATAGGTGCCATGATCGACATCGAGCATGGTCCCCTGAGCCCCTTCAAACAAGACCTTGCGCCCCTTGACGATCTCCTGGTGGAGGTAGCGCGAGGCATTGGTGACGTGAGGGGCCAAGCGGTCACGAAAGCGACGATAGCTATCGAAAATTTGCGTGTAATCGAGCGCTTGTTCCTTGAGAATTTCCCCCAAGTAGAGATTTTTCTCTTGCAGGTTGCGGGAGAGCTGTTCCTGAAAGACCTGGTCATCCAAGAAATCGACGAAGCGAATGCCCACACGCGCCATCTTATCTTCGTAGGCGGGGCCGATCCCGCGCCCGGTGGTGCCCAGCCGCCCTTCACCCCGCAGCCGTTCGCGCGCCACGTCTATCGCCTGGTGATAGGGCATGATGACGTGGGCGGTTTCACTGATCTTGAGCAGGGCAGGATCAAGGAGACGACCCTGCTGTTGCAAGGTGTCCAGCTCTTCGATCAAGACCTGGGGATCGACCACGACGCCATTTCCGATGACACAGACCTTATCATCATGGAGGACCCCAGAGGGGATCAACCGGACGATGGTCTTCTTCCCACCGACGACGAGCGTGTGGCCAGCGTTACTGCCCCCCTGGAAGCGAGCGATGATGTCGGCTTCCCGCGCGAGGAGGTCCACGACTTTTCCTTTGCCTTCATCACCCCATTGGATGCCGACGACGACGAGCGTACTCATAATGCTTCAATCCTATTTATAAACGAATTTGCTGAGCTGAGATGATGGGCTCGAGCGCTTGCAGTTCCGTGAGGACCGCGGCCGGCACCTGTCCGTCCACATGAATCATCGCGATGGCTTTGCCGCCGATTTTTTCTCGTCCCAGTTCGAGGCCAGCGATATTAATGCTGTGCTCGCCCAACAGCGTGCCCATCATCCCGACGACGCCCGGCACGTCGTGGTTATGAATGACAAGAAGGTACCCCTCCGGGACCGCTTCGAGATGAAAGGCATTGAAGCGCACGAGGCGCACGGCCTTGTTGCTGAACACCGCTCCTTCCACGCTGCTGATGCCGCTGGTGCTCGTGACCTGGACTCGGATCGAGTTGAGAAAGTCACTGGGGAAGCTGCTGCGTGACTCGATCACGCGGATGCCGCGTTCGCGCGCGATGAGCGAGGCGTTGACATAATTGACCGGCGATTCGAGCACGGGGCTCAAGATGCCGCGGAGCACGGCCGCCGTGACCGGCGCCACGCCGTATTCCGCGACTTCGCCGCTGTACTCGACCTGGACTTCCAATGGCGCGTCCGTGGCGAGCTGGGCGAGAAAGCTTCCCAGCTTTTCACCTAGAGTGATATATGGCTGGAGAATGATCCGCTGCTTCGCGGTCAACGCCGGAAAATTGACCGCGTTCTGAATTTCCCCTTCGGTGAGAAACAACGCGACCTGATCCGCGATGGCCACCGCGACATTGATCTGCGCCTCGTCGGTGGCCGCGCCCAGGTGGGGCGTGCCGATCACTTGCTCCAGTTGCAGCAATGGATGGCCGGCCGGAGGCGGCTCGGTCTCGAAGACATCCAGCGCGGCCCCGACCACCGTGCCATTGGTGATGGCGTGGAGCAGCGCGTCTTCATCCACGATGCCCCCACGGGCGCAGTTGATGATCCGCACGCCCTTCTTCATCTTGGCGAACGCGGCGGGACCAATGAGTCCACGCGTGTCTTTCGTGAGCGGCGTATGGACGGTAATGAAATCCGCCCTACTGTAAATATCGTCCAAGCTGCCCAGCTCGACGCGGAGTTTGGCCGCCGTCTCTGGTGAGACGAACGGATCGTAGGCGAGGACGCGCATTTTGAGACCCAGCGCCCGATCGGCGACGATCGCCCCGATATTCCCCAAACCGATGACACCGAGCACCTTGTTGCAGACTTCACTGCCCGTGAATTTCTCTCGTACCCAACGCCCCGCTTTTAATGAAGCGTTCGCTTGTGGAATGTTGCGTGCCAGCGCCAAGAGGAGGGAAATCGCGTGCTCCGCGGTGGTGACGTTGTTCCCACCTGGCGTGTTCATCACCACGATCCCTTGCTTGGTGGCCGCCTCGACATCGACGTTATCGACACCGATGCCCGCGCGGCCAATGACGCGGAGCTTGGTGGCCGCCGCGATGACGTCCTTGGTGACCTTGGTGCCGCTGCGAATAATCAACGCTTCATAGTCGCCGATCGCGCGAATCAGTTCGTCCGGCGGGAGTCCAGGGCGCAAATCGATGGTGAGTGCGGGAACGCCGCGCAAGCGTTCCAGTCCTTGTTCGGAGAGCGTGTCGGAGATGAGCACTTTATGTGACATGTTGTGATTATCCTACGGTCGGCCAGCCTTCGAGGAGGATTTCTTCCGCGTGTTGGACCCCACGGCCCAGGAGGATGTCCTGACCAAAGCGGCGTAACGCCATTTCCAACGTGCTGATGGCGGTGATGATGTCGAAAGGACCCGCGTAGCCAATATGCGAAATCCGCACGATTTTCCCCTTGAGATGGTCTTGGCCGCCGGCGATATCGACGCCCATGCGGTCCCGCATGTATTTGAGGAGCTTCGAGCCATCGACACCTTGGGGGAGCCATACGCCCGTGGCGGCCGGACTAGGAGAGGCCGGAGCGAGGAGTGTGAGTCCCAAGGCTTGGGCCGCGGCGCGGGCGGCACGGGCCAGTCGGGCGTGGCGGGCGAACAGGTGTTCCAACCCTTCTTCTCGCAACATGCGTAACACTTCGTGCAGCCCGTTGATCAGCGAGATGGCGGGTGTGTAGGCGGTGGTATGTTTGAGTTGTTCCTTGCGTTCGCGGCGCAGGTCGAAATAGTAACGCGGTTGCGTGGTGCGTTCGACTTGTTTCCAGGCTTTGTCGTTCAAGGCGATAAAGGCGAGGCCTGGCGGTAACATCAGCGCTTTTTGTGACCCCGTGACCAGCACATCAATGCCCCAGCGGTCCATCGGCGTATCGGTGGCGCCGACTGCGGTAATGCCATCGACAATGAGGAGCGTGTCGGTTCCACGGGTGAGCGCGGCGATCTGTTCGACGGGGTGGAGCGCGGTGGTGGAGGTTTCACTGGCTTGGATGAGCACCGCGCGGGTGCCTGGATTGTTGGCAAGCGCTTGCGCCACGGTCTCGACGGCGACCGCGTGTCCCCATTCGACTTTCAATTCCACGACCTTGAGTCCAAAGGCTTGACTAATTTTCACCCACCGTTCGCCAAATTTTCCCCCATTCACGACGATGACCGTATCACCAGCCGAACAGGTGTTGGCCACCGCCGCTTCCATGCCTCCGGTGCCCGAGGCGGCGAGGATCAGGACCTCCTGTGTGGTTTGGAATAACCACTGTAGTCCTTCTTGGACTTGTGCGAATAAGTCTTCGAATTGGGGAGTCCGGTGATGAATGAGCGGCTGCGACATCCGTAGTAGGACTTCAGGTGGAACCTCGGTGGGGCCAGGGGTAAGTAAGTAACGTTTTAACATGGGATCTCCAAGACAATAGTGATGCTAAACCCGGACTCCAGCGTAGCCCAGGTGCGAGAATCGCGCTTTCCTTGAAAAGAGTGAAATGCTGTATCGCGGTGAAGAAGTTGAGTCAATGAGCGGTCTTTACGTGATAACTGCATCTGGTGCTTCTACTTTTTGCTTGACAGTAAAAAAACGGGGTACTATAGTCGTGGAAAAAAGTGGGAGCCGATGGAAGATAGTGGGAAGGACGCAATAATCCGTGTTTCGAGGCTGTTTCGAGCACAGTATTGACGAAAAAGGTCGGGTCAGTATCCCGGGTTCCTTTCGGAAAGTGCTGCTCGGACTGCAGGATGAGCGGATTGTGGTCACCAAGTTTTTCATTCACTCGTTCCGGTGTCTTGATGTTTATCCTCAGGCGGAGTGGGAAGCATTAGAGCAAGAGCTGTTAAACAAACCTCGTTTTGATGAGACCTTCGCCAAACTGGAAGCTTTCTATGTGTCTAACGCCCAAGAATGTGTTGTCGATAAGCAAGGGCGCATTCTACTTCCTATCATGCTTCGGCATCACGCCTCGTTACAAAAAGAAGTAGTCTTTGCCTCGGCACTCAAGAAATTCCGCATTTGGGATAAAGCCACGTGGCAACAATTTAACCAGGAATCAGAAAAGGACCTGACCCAGAATCCCCAGCTTTTTGCCGGCCTCAATGTGTAGCGCACTGTACACGAACCGCGGAACGATTGCTAGAGAAACGACATGGAAGCGACCCCACTCATCTCGCCGGCGATACCAATTGCCCACCATGTACCGGTGATGCAAGACGAGGTGGTGCGGTATCTCAACCCTAAGTCCGGCGGAACCTTCGTGGACGGGACTGTGGGTGGTGGCGGGCATACCGCCGCTATCCTTGAGGCATGTGCGCCGCGAGGCCGGGTGTTGGGCCTCGACCGTGACGAGCATGCACTTGCCGTGGCGCGGCAGCGGTTGGACGCCTGCGCGGATCGAATGGTTTTGGTCCATGCGAACTTTAGTCAAGCCGCCGAGGTGCTCGCGCGGCTTGGGTGGGGGCCGGTGGATGGCATCCTCCTTGACCTCGGCTTTTCTTCCCTGCAAGTGGAGGACGCAGCGCGCGGGTTCAGTTTCTCGCACACTGGTCCACTAGATATGCGTATGGACCAAGATGACGAGTGGTGCGCCGCGGATATTGTGAACTCGGCGAGTGAAGGGGAGCTGCGGAAAATTTTTTATGACCTTGGCGAAGAGCGTGCCGCGGGTGCCGTGGCGCGTGCGGTCGTGCGGGCTCGCTCGCAATCGCCATTCACCACGACCACCGCGCTCGCGCAAACCATTGAGCATGTCATGAAGCGGACCCCGCAAATGCGGATCCATCCGGCGACTCGCGTCTTTCAAGCGTTACGGATCGCGGTCAACCGTGAGCTTGAGCACATCAAGACATTTTTGCACGAGGGGTATCGGTTGCTCCGTCCAGGAGGACGGATGGTGATCTTGGCGTACCATTCGCTCGAAGATCGCTTGGTGAAAGAAGCTTTCCGACATTGGGCTGCGACGTGCTTGTGCCCACCACAGATACAACTCTGCTGTTGTGGGTGGAGCCCGAAAGTGCGGATTCTCACCTCCAAACCTCTTTTTCCGACGGAAGCGGAGGTCGAGAGGAATCCGCGAGCGCGCAGCGCGCGACTACGGGCCGTGGAACGATGCGTGGAGGAGAGGAAGCAGTGATGGAACGGTTCCAGCTTTGGCGTCGGTACGCCGTTGTCGTCGCGGTCGGGCTCGGTTTAGCGCTGGCTCAGGTGTGGACACGATTACAGGTGGTTTCCATCGGGTCTCAGATCGCGAGCACGCAACAATTGATTCGTTCGCTTGAAGGAGAGCGACAAGCCTTGGAACTGCAGTGGAGTACGGTGATCGGGCCTGGTCGGTTGGCGAGCCAAGCCGCTACGCGATTGGGTATGGGCGCGCCACAGCCAGAACAAATTATTCCGATACCGTGAGGATGAGGAGAGAGGAGAGGGGATGATGGAGCGGCGGTTGCTGATGGCTGGGGGGATACTCTGTATCGGGCTGAGCGTGGTCTTGGGGCGGCTCGTGCTGCTGACCACCGTGCAAAATCAGAAGTTAGCGCAAATAGCGTCGGGACAACATCAGAAGAATCTCACACTCCAGGCCCGTCGTGGCGCGATCGTGGACCGCCGCGGTGTGTCGTTGGCGCTTAGCGTTCCGGCTGAGTCGCTTTTCGTGCACCCCAAGAGAGTGACCGAACGGGTTACGAAGCAGGCGCCCGCGCTCGCAACGGCGCTGCACCTTCCCTTAACAGCGGTGCAGGAGACGTTGCGTTCTTCAGAACCCTTTCTCTGGCTCAAACGACGTGCCACGCTGCAGGAAGCCGGACAAGTGCGCGCCCTCAGGATTCCTGAGATCGAAAGCGTTGAAACGGAACGGCGGTTTTACCCTCAGGGAACATTGGCGGCACCCGTGCTTGGGTTTGTGAATGTTGATGCCCACGGTCTCGCTGGTCTTGAACAGGCGTACGATGCGGAGTTGCGTGAAGAGCCGACGAAGGTGATTGGGGAGAAAGATGGGAAAGGGCGGACGATTTTCGTGCATGAAGGCGCGACCCCAGAACCATTGAGGGTCCGCTTAACCCTTGACGTTGGGTTACAGAACTTGGCCGAACAGGAGTTGGGACAGGCTGTGAAAGCGACGGGGGCACAAGGGGGCTCGGTCGTGATCCTTGATCCGCAAACCTCCGCCGTGCTCGCGCTCGCGCAAGTCCCGACTTTTAACCCCAATACCCCCGCGACGGTACGTCCTGAATCGCGGCGTAATCGGGTCATTAGTGACCCATATGAGCCAGGTTCCACGTTGAAAGCTCTTTTGGTCGCGGCGGCGTTGGATACCAAACGGGCGCGGCCCGGAGAAAAGATTTTCTGCGAGTATGGCAAATATCCGGTGGGAAAGTTTGTTATTCACGATCACCATCCGTACGGGTGGCTGAGTTTCACCGAGGTGTTGCAGCACTCCAGCAATATCGGCATGGCGAAAATGGGAGAGCGGCTCGGCAAGGAGACCTATTCCACCTATTTACGAGCCTTTGGCCTCGGACGCGCCACGGGGATCGGCCTGCCGGGGGAAAGCGTGGGACTGCTGCCTCCACCAAATTCATGGTCGCGTATCAATCTTGTGACCGCGAGTTTCGGACAGGGACTCGCGACGACTCCGATACAGCTCGCGAATGCGTACGCGGCCCTCGCCAACCAGGGCGCGCTCATGCGTCCCTATATCGTCCAAGAGGTGTTGAACGCGGACGGCAAGGTGGTGGAAGCGCATGGTCCGCAGCGGCTCTGGCAGGCGGTCCGTAGCGATACCGCCCATCAGGTGCTCGCGATGATGGAGAAAGTGGTGGCGAAAGAAGGGACCGGGTGGCGTGCGCAGATTGAGGGATTCCGCGTCGCGGGTAAAACCGGGACCTCGCAAAAACCTGATCCACGCGGTGGATACTCGTCGCACGCGCGTATTGCCTCGTTTGTCGGGATTGTGCCCGCGGACCGTCCGCGGCTCGTGGTGTTAGTCGTGATTGATGAGCCCAAGACCGCCGTCTATGGCGGTGAAGTGGCGGCCCCGGTCTTTAAGGCGATCGCGCAGCAAGCGCTAACCTATTTGGGGGTCATGGGAGATAGCCCCAAGTGGGAAGGGCCAGCAACTGAGACGCCACCCTCCGTAAAAGATGGGGAGCGAGCGGCCCACCCGCTTCTGCAACCGATCGTCGCGAATGCCCGCGACTCCGGCGCG
>JABFSC010000627.1 GCA_013140885.1 Deltaproteobacteria bacterium
GGCATCGGCGGTCACGTTCGGGCGGGATTCATAGATCACACCAACGACTCCCAACGGAATACGAACCTGGCCGATTTCGAGCCCATTAGGACGCCGCCACTGCGTCAGCGTTTCGCCAACTGGATCGGGCAGTTCGGCAATGATCTCCAGCCCTTTCGCCATCGCGTCAATCCGCGCTTCGGTTAAGGTGAGCCGATCAAGCATGGCGGCGGACAACCCTTTCTGGCGACCCGCTTCGACATCCTGAAGATTCGCGGCTAGCAGCGTGCCACAGTCCTGCCGTAGCCGGGCGGCGGATCGCAGCAAGGCGTGATTTTTGGCCAGTGTGGAAACCGTGGCCAAGGTGCGCGCGGCTTTTTTCGCCGCTTGGCACATGGAGACGACCATTTGTTCAACGTCCATGACTCGTTCCTCTGGTGAACTGGGGAAATTAAAGAGTATCTGCTTTCTTGTACCGCCGCGTCGTTCTCAACTCTGGATGGAGCATGATGCAAGACAAAGCGGGCTTCAGCAAGGACAGTCACGACCACCCCGGGAGGGGCAATGGCATGGGGTTGGCGAGCTCCGAGTGCCCTCACCCGGCTATGACCGACTTTGATCATCAAAATTGATGAGCAACGCCAAATCGTCGCGGTGAATGACTTCGTCGCTGATCTTATAGCCGAGAATCCGTTCGACCTGGGCCGTGCGCACGCCCTTGATGCGTTCGAGCGCGTCCGAACTATAGCTGACTAGGCCACGGGCGAAGGGTTGTCCGGTCTCATCCACGCAGGTCACGCATTCACCTTCACTAAATGTGCCACGGACGGCCCGCACGCCTGGCGGTAGCAGGCTGCGGCCACGATCACGAATGGCGCTCAATGCCCCCGCGTCAACTACGAGTTCTCCCGCTGGTTTCAGCGTGTACGCGATCCAATGTTTTCGGCTGGTCAGTCGATCGGCGACCGGCAGAAAAAGCGTGCCCACCTCCCTGGTCGGATCAAAGACGGCTTCGAGGGTCTCGTCGTGGCGACCATCGGCGATGATGGTCGGAATGCCGGAGAGCCCGGCTTTCTGGGCGGCTTGCAGTTTGGACACCATGCCCCCACGCCCCAACGTGCCCGCGCCACCCGCATTCGCGAAGAGCGCCTCCGTGAGCTGCTCCACCACGCCAATCAGGCGCGCATCGGCATGCCCACGGGGGTCCTTGTCGTACAACCCCTCAATGTCACTCAAAATGACGAGGAGGTCCGCTTCCACCAACACCGCCACCAGTGAGGAGAGATGGTCGTTGTCCCCGAATTGAATCTCTTCGACCGCGACCGTGTCGTTTTCGTTGACGATGGGAATGACGCGGGCATCTAGCAGCGTCAACATGGTGTGCTTGGCGTTGAGATACCGGCGGCGATTGGCGAGGTCGTCGTGGGTCAACAGAATTTGCGCGACGCGGACATCGCCAGCGGAGAAGGCGCGTTCATACAGGGCCATCAACGCGATCTGCCCCACCGCCGCCGCCGCTTGTTTTCCGGGAATGGTCTTGGGCCGCTCTTTCAAGCCCAGGCCACTGAGACCGGAGGCCACGGCACCAGAAGTGACGAGCACCACCTCCTTGCCCTCGGCATGCAAGCGTGTGAGCGCGCGGGCCAAGCGGACGACACTCTCCCGCCGAATGCCGTCGGCGCTCGACAGCACGCTGCTGCCGACCTTGACGACAATGCGGCGCGCGCGACGGAGGAGTTTCGGCTTGTACGACCGTTGCGTCACGACTATGCCCACTGCACGGATTCAGCAGGAGGAGCGGCGACAGGAGCGGCGGCGGCCTGCGCGCGTTGTCGATCAAGCGTACCGACGATCTCGTGCAGCAACGCGGGCACGCCTTCGTGCGTCACCGCCGAAATCGCCAGCAACGTGATGCCACGTTCGGCGAATTGGGATTGCACTTCAGGCAACCGTTCCCGCGTCGTGGGTAAATCCAGTTTGGTGACGACCACAAGCTGCGCTCGCTGCTCAAGCCCATCTTCGAAGCATGCGAGTTCGTTATTGATGATCTCGTAGTCATGCCACGGATCGCGCGTGAGGTCGGAAATATCGAGGAGATGAACCAGCATCGACGTGCGGGCCAGATGCTTGAGGAAGCGAATGCCTAGCCCATGTCCTTCATGCGCGCCTTCGATGAGGCCGGGGACATCGGCCATGACAAAGGAGCGTTCGTCGCTATAGCGCACGACGCCAAGATGCGGAGTCAAGGTCGTGAAAGGAAAATCGGCGATGCGCGGTTTGGCGGCGGACACCACAGAGATCAAGGTCGATTTGCCGGCGTTAGGGAAGCCGACGAGTCCGACATCGGCCAAGAGGCGTAATTCGAGCAGGAGTCGGCGTTCTTCACCCGCGGTGCCAGGCTGGGCGAAACGCGGGGCGCGATTGGTGGAGGTAGCGAAAAAAGCGTTCCCTTTTCCGCCGCGGCCGCCTTTGGCCACGATCACTTCCGCATAAGGAATGCTGAGGTCGGAGAGCAGTTCGCCCGTATCGATATCGCGCACCAGCGTGCCCAGGGGAACGCGGACAACGAGGTCTTCTCCGTTTTTCCCGTGCTGGTCTTTGCCTTTGCCATTCTCGCCTTTTTCGGCGCGCAGATGTTTCTGGGCGGAAAGATCAACCAGCGTGGTCAGTTGGGGATCGGCGCGGAAGATGACACTGCCACCCTCGCCGCCATCACCGCCAGACGGGCCACCGTGAGGTCGATATTTTTCGCGCAGGAACGCGATGCAGCCACGGCCACCATCACCAGCTTTCGCCTGTAGACGGATTTCATCAACAAAGTGCATTGGGGAATCGAGGACAGTTCGGAGTCGGGGGCAGTTCGGAGTTCGGAGT
>JABFSC010000121.1 GCA_013140885.1 Deltaproteobacteria bacterium
CGGCTAGCGGGCGGTGGTGACCGAACCTTTTATGTGCGGCCCCAACTTCTCCGTCATTAGCGCTATGGGCATGGACGGGCTCTGTGCGTCGTTTCTGATAGGAGGGGTGATAAACGCGGATATCTTTACGCGCTATGTGGAGCAGTTCCTCGTGCCCTGTCTGCGCCTGGGCCAACAGGTCTGGATGGACAACGTCAAGTTTCACTCCGCCCCCAAGGCGGTGGCGGCGATCGCCGCCACCGGGGCGCGAGCCTGTTACCTCCCTAACTACTCTCCCGACTTCAATCCCATGGAGCAAGGTATCTCCAAAATCAAGGAGTATCCGCGCGGCCAAAGCCCGGACCCCAGAGACCTTGACGATCGCCCTCGTCGAAGCCCTCAGCGCCGTCACGACGAGCGACATATGCGGCTGGTTTGCCCATTGCGGCTATGTCGTCTCACGCAAATGAAAACCGCTGTAGCGTGAATGAGCTGCTGTTCGACCTCAAGCACTGTGGGCTTGCGAAACCGGGCATAGCCGTGAATCATCCTGTCCCCGAGTGCATCAACCGTCTTCAATACTCCTTGGACAAAGGTATCACGAAGCGAGCGGACGTGCTGTAAAACGATCCGCTGGTCGATGCGGAGGTGTTCACCACCTCGGATTCCTTCTTTTTCAAGTGCGTGCCGCCGATGAAAGTCGTTTGCTATTTGAATCAACACTTTGGAGGGCATACAGCCAACGCGAGCGCAAGTTGTACCCCCTGGGCCGCCGTTGATAAGTACGAAATTATCGGTAACTTTCCGAACCTCGTTATAAGCTGAGAGCCCTGCCGTGCCAGCACCAAGAATCGCAACCTCAACGTGTCTTTCCTTCATCATACCTCTCGTCCTTGTAGGAAGGACCACTGTGATCTGTGCATTCTGCTCATTAGGTACGGCAAGAGATATGGCAAGAACTACACCAGGAAAAACAAATGATGAGGTGCGTGGCATAAGCGATAACAGTGTTGTGATTCACACCACAACAGGTGTCGACAATTTCACTACTATTTTTCTTCTAGATCACATGTCCCTTACTCTGCTGGCCATCAGAAATACAATGGAACACGACATGCGCTAGTATCTTTCTTGGCAACGCTTCACGGTCCCACGAACACCTGCGTCGGCATTGAATCAGGAATAGAAATCTCAATAGCTCACTTTTGGTGAAGCGCCAGGAGCAACGTCCGTCGCGTCCCTCCACCAACGGCGTCCGCCGCACCGCCGTCAGCAGGTTTTGTCTTTGTCCCAATCCGTCGCCTCCTCTGCTCTCTGCTGCTCTGGCAGCACCACTGCTGCTCCAGAGACAGCGAAAGCCGGGGAACTAGGCGGAACGCGGAATACCAGTTGCCCCCGTTCCGCATAGCGCTGTCAGATTTTCCGCAACCACCGTGGTTTTCGTGTAACACTCCTGTTGGCTCGGAGATTGCTCTTGCTAGTGCCTCATAAGCACTTAACAGTGCTTCCCTCTTCCTCTTCATCTCCGAAATGTCATGGTCTTACCGTGGAACCGTAACATTGGTTTGCTAATAAGGTTTACGTCTTAGGTGTGTATGAATACAGGAAGTTTTCTGATGAGAGTGATTCTTTTGTTCGTGACTTTCATATCCTCCAGTGGATGTGGCGCGACCGTCCCGACTCCCTCCCCAACCGTGATCCTTTCAACCTCGCCCGGCCCGGATCTGGGGCAAAAAGCAACAAGCGCGACGATAATGGGGCGGAACGCATCGCTCACGAGCCAGAATACCGGAGAAGGCCGAGGAGCGACTGATGATCTTGATCGGCTCGCGCGACTCTGGCGCCAACGTACGCAGGAGGCGGGAAGCGCTGAGTATCCGCTTGGTCCTGGGGATGTGCTGGAAATTTCCATCCCGCGCATGGCGGAGTTGGAGTCACGAACAGTGCGTGTCTCTGGTGATGGCACGATCGCGCTTCCGTTTGTCGGGGTCGTGACCGTGCAAGGCCACACGGAAAGTGAGGTCAAGGACGAACTACGCCAGCGGTTGTTCAAGTACAAACGGGATCCGCAAGTCAGCCTTCTGGTGCGGGAATATCGCAGCCGCTTGGTGGCGGTGGCCGGAGCAGTGGCGAAACCAGGTTTGTACAGTCTGACCCGGACAACCGATACGCTCCTGGGGGTGATCGCTCAGGCTGGCGGGATGACGAAAGAGGCATTCCCGCAGATCCTGTTGCTACCCGCCGAAGAGGGAGAGGGGGCGCGGGAAAATCCCTTGGAGTCCGCGGACTCGCTTGCTCTCCAGACCGTGAGCGCGGAGCCTACCTTTGCCGCGACGCCGAAGACCGATCCCCTCATGATCGATTTGCAGCGCCTGCGCAAAGGGAAGGAGCAACTCTATTTGACTCTCCCAGTGAGACCGGGAGACGCATTGATCATTCCCAGTGGTGGAGAAGTGATCGTGGGAGGGTGGGTCGATAAACCGGGCGTATACAAAGTGACCCCAGGGCTGACCGTATTGGGAGTTGTCACCGCCGCTGGGGATACGTTGTTTCCGGCGGATACCAAAGCCGTGCAGGTGATTCGCGCTGACGCCGCTGGCGAGAAAATCATCATGTCGGCGAATCTCCAACAAATCGCGCGCGGTGAAAGTCCAGACATTCCGCTCCAAGAGGGAGATGTCGTTGAAGTCAATCCTTCGACGGTGAAACTCGTGTCCTACGGGATGTTTAATTTCTTCCGTTCGGTTTTCACCCTCGGAACGCAAATGCGACCCTTTTAAGAATGAGGTAATGATGAAGGAGCCAGTGCCGTATTTTTTGCGTCGGGCGACCCCTCCGCTGGAGGGAGAATTGGTCAACGCCGTTGAGCCACTCGTTGAAGACAACGAAGTGCGCTTGCAAGACTACTGGCGGATTCTCCACAAACGAGCCTGGATGATTCTGGTGTTTTGCACCGGTGTCGTTGTCGCGACGGGTATAGGGTTATGGCTGACGCCACCGACTTACGTGGCCAGGGCGACCTTGTTGATTGAACGCCGCGCGCCGCAGGTGCTGGACATCAAGGAGCTACTCTCAGAGTCCTTTGCGGGCCAGGATGAGTACGACTATTACAAGACGCAGTACGAAATTCTCAAAAGCCGGAGTCTCTCCGCCCAAGTGATTCAACAGTTGCGGTTAGATCCGATATTGCAGTCGTATGAAGAGCGCAACTTTGTCGCGAACGTCAGCGACGCCTTAAAAGGGCTCGTGGGGTATCCGTTTCCCGCGCCGTCGGAGTCGCCAGTCGCGGACGTTGGCGAGAATCGGTTTGGCATCAGACGCAATCTGATCGATATCTACGTGAATGAGTTGCTTGATATCGCACCGGTGACCCGGACGCGTCTCGTCCAGGTTGGGTTTCGTTCCGAGGACCCCACCATTGCCGCGCAAGTCGCCAATGCCCACGCGCAAGCGTACATTCGTCAGGGCCTTGGTTTTCGTAATCAGGCGAGCGAGGAAGCGCAAAAATTCCTGGAAGAGAAGCTGGTCGAGTTAAAGAAGCGGGTGGAGAAATCCGAGGCCGCGCTCAATCACTATCGCCGGGAAAAGAAAATCATTTCCCTCGACGACAAGGAAAATATCGTGGTTGAGCGTCTCGCCGACCTCAATCGACGGCTCACGGACGCGGAAGCGGACAAAATCGCCCTGGCCGCCCAAATGCGTCTGATCGACCAAGGAAAATATGACTCCCTACCAGGGGTGGTGAATCATCCGCTGATGCACGAATTGAAAGCACAAGCCTCCCGCTATGAAGCTGAATATGCCCGCCTCTTTGACGAGTTCACTCCCGAATATCCAGCGGTCGCGCAGTTGAAAGCTCAGGTGGAGGAGGCACGCCGCCGTCTCCAGCGAGAGATTCAGACCATCATTGACGGTACGAGAGCCGCCTACTCTGCGGCACAGTCAAAAGAGCGGGAACTCCGCACCAAAATGGAAGAACAACGCTCAATGGCCCTGAGCCTCAAGGATGCGGCCGTTGAGTATGGGATTCTCGCCCGTGAAGCCGACGCCAACTTGCAGCTCCATAACAGCATCCTCCAACGGATGAAGGAGATGGGGGTCGCGGCTGAACTGCGGGCGTCGAATGTGCTCCTGGTCGATGAGGCGGAGCCGCCGTTGAGCCCCGCGAAGCCGCAAAAATTGATGACCTTGCTCCTGGGACTGTTCGTGGGCCTGGGAGGTGGTGTCGCGTTGGCGTTTCTCTCCGAGTATCGCGACAATACCCTCAAGACGCCGCAAGAAGTTGAACGCTACTTGCATCTGCCACGTTTGGGGGTCGTCCCTGACTTCTCCACGGTTGCTGGACAGGTGTACGGCGGGCGGTCCCTCCCGAAAAAGCCTCTCCCGGTGCCGGAGTTCGCCGAAAGCGCCGGCAAAGAACTGGTCTCGTCCTTCCACTCCATGTCCGTGGTGACGGAAGCCTATCGAGAACTGCGGACGGCGATCTTGCTGTCGCGCGCGGAAGAGCCGCCGAAAACGATCCTCTTTACCAGTAGTGTGCCAGGGGAGGGGAAGACCACGACGGTGCTGAATACCGCCATTCTCTTCGCGCAAATGGGCGTGCGCGTCCTGGTGATTGATGCCGACCTCCGTCGTCCAGGGTGTCACAAGACGCTGGGCCTTCGAAATGGACTGGGACTGACCGAGGTGCTCACCGGCCAGCGGGAGGTGCATGAGATGGTGAAAGCCCTCCCGATGCCGAACCTCTTTTTCCTGACGAGTGGGACGGCCTCTCCCAATCCCACGGAACTGGTGGGGTCAAGGAAGATGTACGAAACCCTCACCACGTTGCGGGAACAGTACGACTACATCTTGATTGATTCGCCCCCAGCACGCGGCGTGAGTGATGCCGTGTTGCTGTCGACGATGGTGGATGGGGTGGTCATGGTGACGAACGCTGGACGGACGGCGAAACCACTGGTGAAAGAGGCGCAGGCGCGACTGAGTTACGCCCGGGCGCATATCTTAGGGGTCCTCCTGAATAAGGTGGACGGGAGAATGGGAACCGACGCTGTTTACTAATACATCATCAATAAGGAAGGATACTGCATGGCTTATACAGGAAAAGTGCTAGTGACCGGAGCCGGGGGATTCATCGGACATCACTTGGTGTCTGAGCTCAAACGTCAGGGGTACTGGGTGCGTGGCGCCGATCTCAAATATCCTGAGTACAATACGACCGACGCTCACGAATTCCTACAACTCGATCTTCGGCGTTGGGAGCATTGCGTACAAGCGACCGAGGGGGTGGATGAGGTCTATGCCTTGGCTGCGGACATGGGCGGCATGGGGTTTATTTCCGCGCATCACGCGCAGATTCTCCATAATAACTCGCTCATCAATCTGCATACGCTTGAAGCGGCTCGGACCAATGGGGTCAAACGCTATCTCTATACGTCATCCGCCTGTGTGTACCCGGAGTACAAGCAGCTCGATACCCAGGTGACTCCCTTGAAAGAGGAAGACGCCTATCCCGCTCAACCCCAAGACGCCTACGGGTGGGAGAAGCTCATCGCGGAACGGCTCTGTCAGCATTATCGCGAGGATTATCACATCGAGACACGGATCGTCCGCTTCCACAACATCTTTGGCCCCTTGGGCACCTGGGACGGGGGACGAGAAAAAGCCCCGGCGGCCATCTGCCGGAAAGTGGCGGTCGCCAAGCTCAACGGCGCGCATGAGATCGATATTTGGGGCGATGGCGAGCAGACCCGCTCTTTTTGTTACATTGATGATTGCGTCACCGGCATATGTAAATTGATGCGCTCCACGTACACGGAGCCGCTCAATTTAGGGCAAGATCGACTGATCTCCATCAACGAGCTTACCGACTTGGTGGCCCACATCGCCGGTGTCCGCATCGCCAAGGCGCACGTGCCTGGCCCGCAAGGCGTGCGGGGGCGGAACTCCGATAACACGCGGCTCCGGCAGGTGCTGGGATGGGAACCGGCCATCTCACTCGAAGAAGGACTGGCGCGGACATACCAATGGATAGAAACGCAGGTGCGCCAAGACGTGAAAGCGAAAGCGGCGTAACGCCGCCCCTGGTTGTTGGGTGTCACTGGAGAAAGGGGGCCGCTGATGATTCCACGTGCAAATATTTTGGGTGTTGGTGTCAGTGCTGTCAACATGGACCTGGCATTGCAAACCATTGATGAATGGATTGTCACGCGTCAATCTCATTACATATGTGTCTCCGGCGTGCACGGAGTGATGGAAAGCCATCGAGACGAGGACCTCCGGTGCATCCATAACTCCGCTGGTCTCGTGACCCCGGATGGGATGCCGCTGGTCTGGCTCAGCCGATTGATGGGGTTCCGCCATGTCGATCGTGTGTACGGGCCGGATTTGCTACTCGCGACCTGTGCGCGGTCAGTCAAACGTGGCTACCGCCATTTCTTTTACGGGGGCGGTCCCGGAGTGGTAGAAAAGCTGACCGCGAGATTGCACGAGCGCTTCCCGCAATTAGTGATTGCGGGGATGTTCTCGCCGCCGTTTCATCCCTTGACACCGCAAGAAGACCAAGAGATCAGCGCGCTGATCAATGCGGCCAACCCAGACATCATCTGGGTTGGCCTGAGTACTCCCAAGCAAGAACGATGGATGGCCACGCATCTCGGAACGACGAGCGCGCCCGTCTTGATCGGAGTGGGCGCCGCGTTTGATTTTCACGCGGGACTCAAGGTGCAAGCCCCGCACTGGGTGCAGCGGAGTGGATTTGAGTGGGCCTTTCGCTTGTTGTCCGAACCGCGCCGTTTGTGGCGTCGCTATCTGATGAACAATCCTGCCTTTATGTGGCTCATCCTCCTCCAGGCCTTGGGGTGGATGTCGTATACGCTCGACCCTCATGGTGTGGTAAAGCCCGCGAGTGACGAACCTCGTCTCCTATAAGTGAGAGTATGTGGTTATCGATAGTTGCCTCTTTGAGACACGGCGCGGGTGTGGCGACGGCTGAAGCGATCAGCGTTCAGGTGCCGTTCGTGTTATGGATGTCCACCTGGCTGCGCTGGTGGCGATGGATAGCACGGGCGACGGTCCTTTTGGTGACGGATCTCTGCGCGCTCATTGGCGCCATCCTCGTCGGGTATGGGCTCTGGGCAGGACCAATCCTCGGTCAGCCATTTTCTCTGTACGCGGAGTTATATCCCCTGCTGATACTCTTTCCCTTAGGCTACGCTGGGGCGGGCTTGTACCCCGGCTTCGGCATGGGCGCGGTGGAAATTCTGCGGCGGCTCTCGTGCTGTACCAGCTTTGCCTTTCTCATTCTCGCGGCGGCCAGTTTTGTGATGAAACTGCCTTCTTATTACTCGCGGATCACATTTGTTGTGACATGGGGATGCGGTTTATGCCTCGTGCCATTGTTGCGCTTTATGGTGCTGGCGGTCACGAGTCAGTGGCGGTGGTGGCGTGAACCCGCCATCTTGTTTGGAACTGGCGAGTGGACGCGATGGACTATTCGGACCTTGGATGACGCCTTTTCTCTCGGGTATCGCCCGGTTGCGGTCATTGCACCGGATGCGCAATGGCCAGAACGGGGAGTGGAGAATGTCCCCGTCCTTCATGGGCCTGAGTGGATACTGCGGGTGGCGAAACAGGGTGTCGGCGTCGTGTTCGTGCAAGAAGGCGAACCGCTGGGAATTTCCATCAGCCAACTCCAACAGCATTTTCGGCGGGTAGTGGTGATTCGCGAAGACTGGGATCTCCCCGTGGAGCGCGTCCATGTGCGGAACCTTGGCGGCGTCCTGGGAGTCGAATTCACCAACAACTTGTTACTGTGGCATAATCGTGCGCTCAAACGCGCCCTTGATCTTGGGGTCGGGGTGCTGTCGTTGGTGGGGACGCTGCCCCTCCTGCTCGTCAGCGTCGTGGCCTTGAAGGTCCGCAGTCGTGGTCCGGTCTTTTTTCGCCAGGAGCGAGAAGGGCTGGATGGTCGACGCTTTTCGGTGTGGAAGCTGCGTACCATGTATGCCGATGCCGAGCAGCGACTGGCGCAATACTTGGCGACCAATCCCGCGTTGCGTCAGGAGTGGGAAACGCACTTCAAATTGGCGCATGACCCGCGGGTGATTCCGGGCATTGGCACGTTTCTCCGTCGCTGGAGCGTGGATGAACTGCCGCAGTTGTGGAACGTGGTGAAAGGGGACATGAGTCTGGTCGGCCCCCGACCTTTTCCTGAATACCATTTACAGCAATTTTCCGCGGATTTTCGTGAACTGCGCCGGTGTGTCCGTCCGGGACTCACCGGCATGTGGCAAGTGACGGTCCGCAGTGAGGGTGGGATCGAAGAGCAGAAAGCGTACGACGCCTACTATATTCGCAACTGGTCGATTTGGGTGGATATCCATATTCTCGCCAGGACCGTCTTTACCGTTTTAACAGGGCGCGGAGCATACTAACCTGCCCCATGGCGACTCCCTCGAGTCGCTACGGAATTTGGATGCCAGCATTGATTTGTTCATTGATGAATAATTTTGCACCTAGCGAACGCACGCCCCCCCCTACGCTGACAGGTCCCGTGCCCGGAGACACGTATCTGGCGAAGCTTGCCCAGGGTGCGGCTATTGTTCTTGTGGGGCGAGTATTCGGGCGGGCAACGAGCGCGCTCACCCATGTGATCCTCGCGCGCTTCCTGGGTCCGCAGGACTTTGGCCTCTATGCAATTGGTTGGACAACGCTGCAACTCGGCGGGGCCCTGGCCGTGCTCGGTTTGGATAAAGGGATTATGTACTATGGCTCAGGCCATCGAGAAACCGACCAATATCTCGTACACAGCGTGTTGCGGCAAAGCATCGGTCTCGCCTGCGCTCTCGGAATCGTGTTTGGGACAGGGCTGTATCTTTGTGCCCCCTGGCTCGCGACTCAGGTATTTGGCAAAGCGAATTTGATCTCTGTCATGTGTTTGTTTGCCCCAGCTTTCTGTTTTTTTTCGGGTCTACGCGTCGCCGCCGCCGCCTCGAGAATCTCTCAGCGCATGCAGTTTAGTATCTACACGGAGG
>JABFSC010000795.1 GCA_013140885.1 Deltaproteobacteria bacterium
CACCGAACAGACCGACCCGACCGGACAGGACTGCTGCGCCGCCAAGTCCCGCCGCACCTTCAACCCCGTGTCGCCAAACGTGAAAAAATAATTCAGGCTGAAATCAATCCCGCGCCAGATCCCCTTAAAACGCGCGCCGCCTTGACTGCTCTCTAAGGCCCGATCCGGTTTGCGGTCAATCACGGTGGTCCGCAGATCTAACAGCTCGCCATTACTCACCACCGAGTTCGCCCGCGCGCGGAGCCCGTGGCCGATGAACGCCCACGGCCGGCGTGGATCGGTCGCGGTTTTCCCCCGCTGAAAGTCCCACGGAATCCAGATCCCTTCCACAAACGACTCTTCTAGGGGGCCAATCTTGCCGATGTCGTAAATGGCGCGCGCCATCCATAACGGAATCCGAATGTCTTCCCACGACTCCCGACTCCAGTGCCACCGCAAGTCCAAGGGGTTAATCACGTCGAGGGCGCGGAAGTTATCCGTCTCGCCCCACACCACTTGTTGGCGCCCCAGGCGTAACGAGAAGGGCGGAATCGCCACATCCGCGTAGATTTCCCGCAGTTTGTATTCAAATTTCCGCTTCTCGCGCTCTTGCACGGTGAATTTGTCGCGGTACGCCTCTCCAATATCGTAGAGCGAGTCATACACGCCCCGCCCAATCGCCGTGAGGGAGGCGTCTTCGATCAGGCCGGTATCCAGGTAGCCAAAGGCTTGGCCTTCCTGCAAAAAATGGTACTTCGCTTCGACTTGCGCGGTGTTGCGCTGCAAGATGAATTTCGCCCCTTGAAACATCGGCTCTCGCAGGATGTTCTGCGCCTGCACGAACCCCTCAATCTCCAGGTCCGGCCGTAACGCGATCACTCCCCACGCCCACCCGGGCAGCAGCGCCACCACCAACGCGCCGACTACCGACCCGATCGAACACCGTCGCCTCAGCATCTCTCGACTCCCTCTGCTCTGCCCCCCACGCTCCCCGCGTGGCGCGCCCTACCTTACCGACGCCCCCCTACCATGTTGCGCACTGAAGTAGGATTGCTTCGTCTATCTCAACACCTTGGAGCTTTCACAAAATGAAGGCTCCGATATACCAACGCCTCGCTGATCAAGCCACGCACGCTTTCGGAACGTGACTTTGCGGTACCATAATGAGAATCTCGCGTTTTTGCTACTAGGGGAGTTTTGCCTTTTCATAGTGAGAACAATAGGAAGAAAAAGAAAAGCGCAAACTTGCAATACTTTTCTCTTATTACAAAACAGAACACGGTCGTGAGGAGCTAGGATTGACTTGCTTCCGACTCAACCATAGAAAATGCCAGACGGAAGAGGGAGAATTATTCATGTCCGAGGCCAAAGATCGACCTGTGTCACCTCCACCAACACCGTGTGAGACTTGCGACATGGCACACTATCTGAGTCGTCGAGACGTGCTGAAGTCAGCCCTTGCCGCAGGTTTGGTATTACCACTTGTCAAGATAGAGATCAGTGCGGCGGAGGAGGTGAAGAAAGTGCGTCCACAAAGTGGCGATCTATTCGTTTTCTCTCTGGGGGAACGTCTAGGACAGGTTATTACCCTGCAAGACCTACCAACTGGAGGACCCCCGCTCATTGCCTATCCGCTCGACCCACTCACCCGGACGGTACGTGATGGTTCCCGACTGAATCAGGTCCTTCTCTTACGTCTGCCACAAGAGGACCTCACAGAACAAACTCGCACCGTAGCGGCAGAGGGCGTGGTCGGTTACTCAGCAATCTGTCCGCATACGGGCTGCAATGTTACAGGCTGGAAAGAAGACGCCAAACAATTGGTCTGCCCTTGTCATGCCTCGACGTTCGACCCCAAAGATCGGGCGCGGGTGGCAAGTGGTCCTGCACCTCGTCCGCTTGCAGTCCTCCCATTGAAACTCGTCGATGGGAAGGTCACGGTCGCAGGCGCGTTCTCGGGACGAGTGGGAGCCGAACAGAAATAAGGAAATAAAAGTGCATAAGATAACAATTGAATTGATCGCAATCTTCCTGGGACTCCTCCCACACCTTGCCTCGGCGCAGACGCCGATCGCATACCAGTCAGTCACCGACGAGCGCCTGCTGCACCCGGAGCCACGGAACTGGCTCATGTTTCGCGGCTCCTATGATGGCTGGGGATACAGTTCACTTGACCAAATCAACACGAAGAATGTGAATAAACTCGTCCCCGCCTGGACGTTTTCCACAGGAGTTGAAGAAGGACATCAGTCCCCGCCAATCGTCAACAATGGCGTGATGTTCATTACCACCCCCAAAAACCAAGTCTTGGCTTTAGATGCAAAGAAAGGAGAACTCCTCTGGCGTTATAAGAGGGAACTCCCCGAAGATCTGTTCCAGTTGCACCCCACCAACCGCGGCGTGGCATTGCATGGCGATAAAGTTTTTCTGGCTACAGTGGATGCTCATCTCCTAGCATTGAACGCCAAAACCGGAGAAGTCGTTTGGGACCAAACGGTGGAAGACTACCTCAAGGGCTATTATATGACGCTCGCCCCGCTCGTAGCACGCGGTAAAGTCATGATTGGCGTCTCAGGCGGGGAACTCGGCATTCGCGGCTTTATCCAAGCATTTGATGCAGAAACAGGAAAACCAGTTTGGAAAACCTACACCATCCCTGGTCCGGGCGAGAAGGGAAACGACACGTGGGCAAATGAAAGTTGGAAGAACGGCGCCGTGCCCGTCTGGGTCACTGGAAGTTACGATCCGCAGCTCAATCTTACCTTTTGGGGCACGGGTAACCCTGGCCCGTTCATGAGGGAAGTTCGTCAAGGAGACAATCTCTATTCAAGTTCAGTGATCGCACTCGATGCGGATACGGGCGAGATT
>JABFSC010000005.1 GCA_013140885.1 Deltaproteobacteria bacterium
CTCCACATGCAACGGCTCCCACGGACTCTCCTCTTCATTCTCGCCCACGCAAAACGTGTACTGCGCGGGATGGCCCATCGTGGCCTTGGTGATCTCCTGCGGTTTAGCGCCACCGATATTGATGATAAGCAGGCGTAGCGTGCGGCCAATGGTGGCGTTGGCGCGAAACCCGTGGCCCAGGGCATTATGGCCGCAGTTCACGCCAATCGCATGTCGGATCGGGCCGTTGATGATGGCGAGAGGCGTGGCGGAAAATGTGGTCACGTTGAGGGCGTGCGTATTGAATTTTTCGTCACACAAGGCTGAGGCGGCGGCGATGACGACGGGGAAATAAGATGGGTGACACCCCGCCATGACGGCATTGATAGCGACTTTCTCGATGGTGGCGCGACCATAATTGGGGCCGACCGTGCCGAGCAGTTCTTGCGGGTCGCGATTGACCGCCGCGAGCATTCGTTGCACACGCTCTTCCGTTGGCGGCACGATTGGCAGGCCATCGGTGACTCCGCGGGCATACATCACCTCGACGGGGTCTTCCTCGTGAGTCTGAATGCGCTGTGAGCGTAGCGAAACCGTTTGCGGCATGGCGTCCCTCCTTTTCGCGGGCTGAGTGTCGCACTTCCGAGGCTGAGCTGTCAATCTTTTTGACCGTTGGTGGTGTCTGGGACTCGTAGAGTTGCGTGTGGCGCGCGAGATTCATTGTGCACGACCACCGTGCGTCCGCGAATTTCCATGCGCCCTTCGGCGAACAACTGAATCGCGTGCGGATAGAGACGATGCTCCTGCGCGAGAATCCGGGCACTCAAGGTTTCTTCAGTATCATCGGGATACACCGGGACAGCGGCCTGCGCGATGATCGGGCCATGATCCATTTCTTCATCGACGAAGTGGACTGTCGCTCCAGCGATGCGGACGCCGTATTGCAGCGCTTGACGTTGGGCATGGGTGCCGGGGAACGCGGGCAGCAGCGCGGGATGGATATTGATAATCCGTTGCGGAAAGGCGCGGACGAAGAATGGGGTCAGGACGCGCATGAATCCCGCCAAGACCACCAGCTCGACTTGATGGGCGTGGAGGCTCTGAATCAGTGCTGTCTCAAAATCCTCGCGTGACGAGAACTCCTTGTGATCAATCACGACGGTGGGAATACCATGTTGCTGAGCGCGGGTGAGGCCATACGCATCCGCGCGATTACTGATGACCACATGAATGCGGGCGGTTAATTCCTCTCGCTCAATCGCATCAATAATGGCCTGGAGATTCGAGCCACTACCGGAGATGAGCACGCCAAGGGAGAGGGGAGCCGTCATGGTGCGTAAAAACCTACAGCGTGAACGTACCGAGTAAAACGAAAACGGTAAAGCAGCGCGGAAAAGGGCGGGAGTCTGGAGGCTCAGCCACTCGTCCGCGCTCCCAAGAGGCAAATTCACCCCTGACTCTTTTCGTCTTCACTTTTGCCTTTTGCCTTTTGCCTTTTGCCTTTTGCCTTTTGCCTCACTTCGTCCCGCGCATTGCTGATGACGGAACGCTTGGGCTACAATCCCGCGCTCTGTCAGAGGGGAAGGGGGGAACGCATGGCTTGGCCTGTTCGTTATAAATTGGTGGGACTGCTCACCACCGGCAGCATGATTAACTATGCCGACCGGGTGAATATCTCCGTGGCCGCGCCGGTGATGATGGCCGCCATTGGCTGGGATGAAGCCCAATTCGGTGTGATCTTCTCCGCCTTTCTCGCGGGCTACATGCTGCTGCAAATCCCCGGTGGGATCATCGCCGACCGCTGGAATGCCTGTCGGGTGATCGCGTGGGCTTGTGTCGGCTTCTCGGTGTTTACCGCGCTCACCCCGTTTGGCGCTGCCGCGTATGGGCTGATGCTCGCGATTCGTTTCACCGTGGGCATGTTCGAGTCCGTCAGTTTTCCCGCTTATGCCTCCCTCAATTCGCGCTGGATTCCGCGCACGGAATACAGTCGTGCCCAAACGATTAGCGTGGCGGGTTCGTATCTGGGACAGGTCATCTCTTATCCGCTCACGACGTGGCTGGTGCTGACCTTCTCATGGCCGATCGCGTTTTATTTCAATGCCGTGGTGGGCGGCCTTTGGCTTATCGCCTGGCTCTTGTTCGCCACCAATACTCCGGCGGAACATCCTCAGATGAGCGCCGAGGAACTGCGGGAAATCGATGAGAACCGCGCGCCCCGCGTGGCGAACGCGGCCTCGCCGTGGGCGGTCATCAAGGAACCGCAGGTGCTCCTGCTGTCGCTGTCGTATCTCTGTTTGATCTACGGCTTGTGGATGATCGTATTGTGGCTGCCGAGCTACATGGTGAAGGTACGAGGGTTCACGATGCAGCAAATGGGCTGGATCGGCATGATTCCCACGATAGCGAGCTTCGTTGGCCTTGTCGGTGGCGGGATGTTGTCGGATTCATTGTTGCGTTGGGGCTATAGCGTGCGCTTCGCCCGTGCGCAGGCTCCATCGCTGTGTGTCGCGGTCGGCATTCCCTTTCTCGTGGCCGCGCCCTTGGTGCCGTGGGCATGGGTCTCGGTGCTGTGTTTTGCCGTGTACCTGTTCCTGTTGAATGTCGCTGGTGGAGGCTACTGGGCGGTGCCGTTGGAGCTGAGCCCGCGACTGGTCGGCGCGATTTCCGGAGTGATGAATGGGTCAGGCAATTTCGCCGGGATTTTCGGTCCGATGACCGCCGGATTCATCATTCGAGAGACGGGCAATTGGACCCTCCCGTTTTTGATCGCCGCCTTCTTCGCGGTGATCTCTGTACTTGTCTTCTATTTTTTGGTAGTGCCAGCACCACTGAAAGTGAAAGAGCTGGTCCCCCCAACCGTCCCG
>JABFSC010000765.1 GCA_013140885.1 Deltaproteobacteria bacterium
ATTTGCATCCGCCGCGGCATTGTCGGATTCTGTGTCTGGATGAGAAGACCCACATTCAAGCGCTGGAACGCTTGTATCCGACCTTGCCCGTGCGGCCTGGCTGGGTCGAACGCCAAGAATTTGAGTATCTCCGGCATGGTACCGTCGATCTCTTTGCCGCCTTTGATGTGTTGACCGGACAAGTCTTTGCCCAGTGCTATCAGCGGCATACCAACCGTGAGTTTCGCCACTTCTTGCGCGCCCTGCGCAGCCGCGATCCCGACAGTCGCTGGCATCTGATCGTGGACAATGCGGGCTTTCATAAGAAACAAGAGGTCCTGGACTGGTGTGCCGCCCAACGCCCCAAGGTCACCCTCCACTGGTTGCCCACCCATGGCTCGTGGCTCAATCAAGTGGAGATTTGGTTCTCGATCTTGAGTCGCAAGTGCTTGCGCCGGGCCAGTGTCCGCTCTACCCAGGACTTGCGGAACCTGATTCATCGCTTCATTACAACCTGGAATACTCACTTTGCGCATCCCTTTGAATGGACCTATACCGGCAAGCCGTTAGCGGTCGCACCTCAACACTATGAGTTACTCGCCGCTTGAGCTGCCAACGAATTTATGAGACACGGTACTAGATAACCATTGGCGTTGACTAGGACAATTTTGTCCCAACGGTACTCACAAAAAAATCCCGTATTTGTGCGAGGCCGCCTGTAGCACTAGGACAAAGAGGTTCACTGCTTGTATTGGCTTGGTGCGAAACCTCGCGTGTTTTGGTACAGCTATTGCCCAAGCAAGATCTTGGTTCTGTAGACAAGTTGCTTGTGACAGCAGACGTGCCATCTTCGCATCAACACCGCCGGCACTGAGCAGAGGGACAACAGCATCGTCGAGACGCGACATGGCGCGTCTCTACAAGAGTGCCACGTTCGGTAACACGCTGAGAGAACAGACTTCGAGCGTGTGTCAGGGAGGGCCTAACTCGGTAGGGTCGAGGGCTGGCGCGGTGCTCCGCAGGTTGGACCTATCTGTTGCTCCCCGTTTCCTCTGGGAGTGCCTCACGAGTCCGACCGTAAGCCCGTTTCCAGCCCCCGCCCGTTCAAACGCAGCATGCGGATTTCCCGCACTGCGCTTTCCTGTGCGTTTCGCACCAAGGGTTATGGAGCCTATCGACCTGGGAGCGCTTTCTGCGGCAGAGGTGGCCGGTGAATTCGGTAGTCGTTAAAGAGCCCGAGTTCCTCGTACACCCACCGTAGACTCCCCCTCTTCCAGCCGAAGCCTGGGCGTTTCTTGCCCCGCCTCACGTGGCGCCGAATCTTCTTTTCCACCCACTGCCGAATGAAGTCAAAGCAGGGACCCGAGTAGCCGATGCGAAAGTAGTTGACCCACCCCCGTAGGATCGGAGTAATCACTTTGATAATCCGCTCCACGGGTTGGGATTGCCCGCGTCGGAACTCCTCTTTGAGCTTGCGTACCACCGCCGTGCGCCTCTTCAGCTTGGGTGTGTAGTGCGGTCGCCAGACCCCGCGCCGCGAACGAATGCGACGGAAGTCGAATCCGAGGAATCCGAAGCTCTCCCCTTTCGCCAGCTCCACGAGCCGGCTCTTCTCTTCATTGATCTCGACACCGAGTTTGACCACTTCCTCGCGCAGGCGTTTCTCCACGGCTCTGAGCAGCCAGTCATGCCGCGGGAACGAGTCCACCAGGATCACCAGGTCATCGGCGAACCGAGCGTACTCGACGAAGGTGTACTGCCCCTCGCGCGTCGTGGCCTTCGCCCGCTCTAGCATCCGATCGACCTCGGTGAGGTAGAGGTTGCTGAGTACGGGAGAAATCACGCCGCCCTGTGGGACCCCTCTCTTCCCAGAGGCTTTCAGGATCATCGCCAGCAGGTGCATGATCTCATCATCGGCGACCCGCCGCGCCACCTTCTCCAACAGCACCGCCTGGCGGACTGTGTCGAAGTAGGCTCTCAGGTCGATGTCGATGACTCGGGTCTTGCCCTCCGCGATGGCCTGCGCCACTCGGGTGACCGCTTGATGGGCTGTCCGCTTGGGCCGGTAGCCAAACGAACCGTCTTGGAAGTCGGCCTCGAAGATCGGCTCCAGAATGAGCTTGAGCGCTCCCTGGACCACGCGGTCCCGGATGGCCGGAATCGACAGGACGCGGACTTTTGTGCCCCCGTCCTTGGGAATCTCCGTCTTCCGGTTCGGCAGGGGCCGATACGTGCGGGCGAGCAGTTCGTCCCGAATCTGCTCCAAGAAGGGCTCGACTCCGCCTTGCTCAATGCCTGCGAACGTCACCCCGTCGATCCCCGGAGCGCCGTCGTTGGCTTTGGCCATTTTGTAGGCTTCGTCAAGGGTCTCCCGTTTACAGACGTGGACGTAGAGCCCCCAGAACCGCCAGGCCGGGTCGGCCTTCGCCTTGATGTATATCTTCCGTCGCAAGTCCTGCACACTGATGGGCGCCTTTATCATGTCACCCGTGCCTCCTTTGTTGAAAGAAGAACTCTCCACAGTAGGGGTCCTTTGCTCCACGGGCATTACCCCGCTTCCTCGCTCCTACGACCCCCTCCGCCACCCTCTCGTCGTCAGCCGCCTTCCCGGGCTCTCCGGTTATACGGCCTACCCAGCTTCCGCCGCTTGCGCGGCGGGACGAGGAGGGCTTCTCCAGTTGCTCGACGCGTCCTGGTCACCGTGCTGTCGCTCCCACCCCGCCGAAGCAAGTCGCCGCGTCATCCAGCCTGCGGCGCCCTGTGCTGCCTTCGCCCTGTGGTCGTGGGCTCGGCCTCCGGGGCTAATCTCTTTCGGGGCCACCTCTGCGTTTACTTTCGTTACGGCCCGGTGACTCGCTCACCATCC
>JABFSC010000763.1 GCA_013140885.1 Deltaproteobacteria bacterium
CCCCCAGACTTACCGAGCAACTACTGAATCACCGCTTGTTTACCCGGACTTATTGAGCAATTACCCCTTTGGCGGGCAAGCCCGCTATTTGGTTGATTTTTACCATGTGTGTGAGTATCTGGTGGAGGCGGCGCCCACCTGTGCGCCCGCTGCCCCGCACGCCTGGCTGGCAACCCAGAAGCAGCGGTTGCAAAAGAATGAGGGGGCCGCAGTCCTGACCCAGTTAGGCGCATATGTGGAAGCGGAAGCCGTCGCGAATGACCACGCGCCCGTCCGGGCCTGTCTGCGGTATTTGCACAACCGCCCGCACCACTTGGATTACCCGGGAGCGATTGAGAAGGGCTTACCCATTGGCTCGGGCGAAGTGGAGAGCGCTCACCGCTACGTGATTCAGCACCGCCTCAAATTACCTGGGGCTTGGTGGAAAGCGGAGCATGTGGAACCGATGCTCGCCCTTCGGGTGGTCCGAGCGAATGAGGAGTGGGACACCTATTGGGGACAGCTCGCGGCTGCCGCCTAAGGGAGTATGTCTGCCCCGCACTTTGAATCGCCCCCGGGCGCGGCTGCGTGGAGCAGTTCGCCCGGGGGCGCGGCACCGTCATCCGCATGTGGTTCGCTTGGGTTCATCCCGCTGGTGTAGGACCATGCCCGTCCGCTGTCATCCCAGAGGCATCATCATAATGAGGTTTTTTCACAACCTCTGAGCGGTCGTGTCTTTTCACGCGAGTGCCCACCGTTTGTTGGAAAGTCAAATTTGGGCGCATTTCCCGCATAATGACCCGCGAGAGAGGCCACAAAACACGATCAGCCGCCACCTATTCGCGACCGGGTGTGCGGATAGGTGGCGGCTGATCGTGTAAATGCCTGAGAAGATTGATAGCGGCGGGCGGAATTGAACCGCCGACCTAGGGATTATGAGACCCTCGCTCTAGCCGACTGAGCTACGCCGCCGTATCGGAGGTTCGCGACTTCCTAGTGAGAAGGCTGTCCGTCTGGAGTCGTGGACGTATCTTCTAGCCGATAACCCCTCGGTTTGGCAAGACGCCCATATCGCTTGCGCATCGGTGAGCGGAAATTGCTTGGGCTGATTTTGCAGTATCAACACCTTATTGAGAGGAATCATCGGCAGAAGAGGCAGCGGTAGAGGTGGAAGCCTCTCCTTACGGAGAGGCTCGCGAAAAGCCGTGCAGCAGTGCACAACCCCGAGGAGGTAATGCGCGCCCGGCAACCCTGCTACCATGTCCCGGTTTCCCGGGATGTAGGCCAGTAGCTTTGCGTCCCTCCCTTTCAGGAGGTTTGCCTTTTTCGGTTTTCCACTCTCTACCGCTGTTGGTCCAAGTATACAAAACGGCACATACGGCAAAACCTTTAATCGAAATCCGCAAGACTCCGTCGCCCGCCGACCAGAGCGATCACGCAACTTGCTAATTTCCTTTTTTCACGCCATACAACAGCAATCTCAATTCCATCAGGAGAAACTCTTATGCGAGAAGCAGTCATTGTCTCAGTCGCCCGTACAGGCATCGGCAAAGCGTTCCGTGGCAGTCTCAATAAGACCCACGGGGCTACCATGACCGCGCATGTCATCAAACATGCCGTCGAGCGCGCCAAAATCGACCCCGCCGAAGTCGAAGACGTGGTCATCGGTTGTGGCCTTCCAGAAGGTGCCACCGGCCATAACATTGGCCGCGTGGCCGCGCTCCGCGCGGGGTTGCCGGTCACGACCTCGGGCATGACCGTCAATCGGTACTGCTCATCCGGCTTGCAGTCCGTCAGTATCGCCGCGCAACGCATTATCGCGGATAACGTCGATGTCATGGTCGCGGGCGGCGTCGAGTCAATCAGCCTCGTGCAAGGCAGCCTGAACACCAACAGTTTCGTCGAAGACTGGATGCACGAGCATCTGAAGTCCGTCTACTATCCCATGCTGTCAACGGCGGAGATCGTCGCGCAACGCTATACAGTTGCCCGCGAAAAACAAGATGAATATGCCGTCGCGAGCCAACAACGTACCGCCGCCGCGCAAGCCGCTGGCAAGTTCGCGGATGAAATCGTGCCCTTTCCCACCAAGATGGAGGTCACCGACAAAGCAACCGGACAAACGTCCTTACAAGACGTGGTCTTATCACGAGACGAAGGGAACCGACCGGGCACAACGTTGGAACAACTCGCGGCCCTCCCCTCCGTCACCAACGGCAGTATTTCCGCGGGAAATTCCAGCCAATTGTCCGATGGCGCGGCGGCCTGTGTCTTGATGGAAGCCAAGTTAGCGGAACGTCGTGGACTGCAACCCTTAGGCATTTATCGTGGCTTGGTGGCCGCAGGCTGCAATCCCGATGAAATGGGGATCGGTCCCGTCTTCGCCATTCCCAAGCTTTTGGAACGGCACGGCTTGAAAATAGACGACATTGGATTGTGGGAACTGAATGAAGCCTTCGCGGTGCAGACGGTCTATTGTCGAGATCGTCTGGGGATTCCGATGGAACGACTCAATGTTGATGGGGGAGCCATTTCCATCGGCCATCCCTACGGAATGAGCGGCACCAGAATGATCGGCCATGCGCTGATTGAAGGCAAACGACGAGGCGTCAAGCATGTCGTGGTCACCATGTGTGTCGGTGGCGGCATGGGCATGGCCGGCCTCTTTGAGGTCGCGTAAATATCCCTAGCCGGCGCGGGGTTCAAGGAAAATCAAAAGAAAGATCACTTGATCCCCCTCACCCTAGCCCTCTCCCATCCGGGAGAGGGAACTTCCGAGCCCTCTCACGTAAGGCCATACCACCGTGCTGTTTTACCGCTTTTGCCCGACGGCCAGGAGCGACATCCCCCACGGTAACGAGAC
>JABFSC010000285.1 GCA_013140885.1 Deltaproteobacteria bacterium
TGAGCCCGCCGGAGCGACGCTGCTTCCCACGGTTTCCCCAATCGTCTCAATGAGCTTCTCCGGTGGGGCACAGGCGATGAGCTTCCCGGCGTGCAACAACACCACCTGGTCAGCATGGTGCCGCGCTCTCAGCAGGTCATGGGTCACCAAGGCCACCGTCCGTCCCCGCGTGACGTAGCTCGCGAGTTCCGCCCACAACATGGTGCAGCCTTCGTCATCCAGCCCGGTGGTCGGTTCATCCAGCAGCAGGAGTTCGGCCTCCGACAGCAGTCCGGCGGCCACGTGCAGGCGTTGGCATTGCCCGCCAGAGTAGCTGCGGACCAGCCGGGACAGGATGGGAGTGAGCGCGAAGGAGTGCGCGAGCTGGGCAATGCGTGTGGCCCGCTCGCTACGCGGCACGCCTTGGCAGGTCGCCAGAAACGTGAAGGTTTCCTGACCCGTCATCTCTGGGTCGAGCGCGACAGATTGGGAAATATAGGTGACCCGCGACCGCAACGCCCGATCCGATGACCAGCGGCTGAGGGATGGCCGCGGCATGCCCAGGAGTTCGACGACGCCCGTGGTCGGTTCCTGGATCGCGGCGAGGATGCGTAGGAGCGTCGATTTTCCGGAGCCGTTGGCACCGATCAAAGCGGTGAGGGTACCCCTCGTGAGTGCCAGGTCAATATCAGTCAGCGCCCGCATGCCTCCGGCATACGTCTGAGAGACCCGCTGGACGCGGGCCGCCACGGTCGCGGCGCGTGCGTCCTCGGAGTCGGGGGCATCGCCATCAGTCCGCATGGATGATGGTGCCCACATGCTCGCCTCGGAGCGCGGGAGCCAATAACTCCGGGCGAGCCCCGTTGATGATCTGAAAGCGCTTGACCAGCCGCGCTTTGGGGAGCAGGTCCAGCAGGACTGGGTCAAACGGCAGCGTCTCGAACGCACGCTGTTTCAGCTCGGCGACACTGATTTCAGGAATAAAAGTTGCGTGTGGATGGATCGTGGGATCGGCGTCATACAGACCGTCAACGTCCTTAATCAGCGTGAACGACTTGCAGCCAAAACATTCGGCGGTGAGGTAGCACCCGGCATCGGTACGGTGAGGAGGAATCCGCCCCAAGGCGGGGGGATGCTCCCACAGCGCGTACGGGGGGACGCCGTTGAAAATCACGCCCGGCGCGGCTTGCAAAAAGAAGGGCAAGAGATGGCCAAAAATCTCCGGCGGAATCGCCACCACCCCGTAGGGAGCAAGGAGTGTCCCCAGGATGTGGGCGTTGCCAAGCGCATCGGCGGCGGACAGGGAGGCTAGGACGCCGGTGGGCAGCCCCAGGTCAAGGCCGATGGAGAACACATGCCGCGTCCGGGCGCCACCGCCCATGCCAATGATGAGCTTCTGTTGAGTCAGCGCCTCCGCGAGGGCTTCGACCAGCGGGAACACCACGCTCTTGCCGCGATCGATCACCGAACGGCCGCCGACTTTGACGACGCACGCATGGGGGAGCATGCGGAAGACGGGGGTTTCGACTTCGGTTGCGGCGATGATGTGTTTGTCCACCAGACTCTCGCGCATGAGCATGGAGCGCACATGGTGGCGGCGGTCTTCTGTGGGGGGACCGTCCGGGAGACGTTCAGGAGTTCTTGAGGTTGTTTTGTCACTCATAGGGGATGTCTGCTTTCGGGAATCGTCGGGCTGTGCCGACCAGTCTCCTTTTGACGAGGCGGAGAAAACCAACCCTCAATCCGCCGTAATGATGGTGCCCACCGCTTCGCCGTTCAGCGCGCGCGTGAGATTGCCCTTTTCCAAACCGTTAATGAACTGGATCGACCGCCGGTGTTCCGCGTGTTCCATCAGTTCGAGCACGGCGCGCTCGACGACGACATCCTGGAGGTCGAGTTCCTTTAGTTCCGCGAGCGTGATGCGCGGAATGAACTTGGCGTGCTTGTCTTTCTTGGGGTCGGCGGTGTAGAGGCCCTTCTCGTCCTTGACGTAGATCATGGCCCGGGTCCCGAACACCTCGCTCACCAAATAGGCACCGGTGTCGGTCCGGTGGGGCGGGATGCGACCTGCCGCCGGGTTTTGCTGCCAGAAGGTGTAGGGCGGCATGCCAAAGAAGATGACCGCCTGTCGTTCCGCCAGATAGAGCGGGAGCTGGGGGAATTGGGCGGGCTCAATAAACGGAATCCCGTGCCGTGCTAACAGATAGTGCAGCATGCGGGCGTTCTGCATGCTGACAAAGGTGCCTAACACGCTGAGCACCCCGGTCGGCAGCCCCAAGTCAATGCCGACACTATAGGCGTGGCGCGCGCGGGTCCCCGCGCCAGTGCCGATAATCATCTTGTGCCGTCCCAGGTTCTCGACGATCTCTTCAATAATCGGAAAGACCGCCTGCCGTCCCCGGTCGATCATGCTCTGGCCGCCGATCTTGACCACGTTGGCGTCGGGCAGGATTTGCACCCCACTCCCTTGTCCTGTTTGCGCCAACAGACTGGCATCGGTCAGGGAGCCGTCAACCAGGAGTTCGCCCAGTGCGGTGAGTAATTCGTTTTTCATGGTTGCTGGCCTTTGTTCCTGGGTTTGGCTTACGCCCGCTGATTGATTTCGACAACGACCAGCTCGTAGTGCTCGGGCACGGGGTGGAGCTGATCCAGGTCCGCAAACCGCGCGTGCGCCCAGCGCTCCAGCTCCTCAAGCACGGCGTGCTGGACCGGCGCGGACAGTGGCGTACCAGCGAGTCCTTCTTTCCCACGCCAGGCGGCAAGGCACGCGGCGGGGGATTCCTCCACGGTCCAGGTCGCGACCGTGCGCGGCCCCGGCGGGTGCCTTGCCGCCTGGCGTGGGAAAGAAGGACTCGCTGGTAC
>JABFSC010000300.1 GCA_013140885.1 Deltaproteobacteria bacterium
CATTGGCGAACCACATTTTGTTATCAAAATAATCGCGCCAGCCGCTGATCTTCCCGGCGTCGTTGACATCGAACATGCCAATGCAGGGGAGTTTGAGCCCCCAGCCTTTGCCGTCGAAGTCCCAGCAGTCGAGCCGTTCGGTGACCACGGTGTTGCCGCGACCAAAACAACTGCGCAGCTCCCAGCGCGCCTTGCGTGTCAGCTTCATAATGCCCGCGACAATCTTGCGCACATCGCGTTGGCCGACGACGGGGGCAAGCGGTTGGTTGATATAGACGATGTCGTCGGACAGACAGGCCATGGCGACATCGGGGTCGAGCGCTTCCCAGGCGTCGACGAACAAACTCACCTTGAAGACATTGCGTGCGACGATTTCATCCTGAGTCATGAAGCCTCCCTTGCGTTCCTCGTGAATGAGTTTGACGGTCTTTTCGCGCCGGTGACCTTACCGGGAAGCTGGTGGGTGGTCAATTGTGCGAGCCCGGTTGATGCGCATTCGGCCAGAATCCCGCCGCCGTGACGAAATACTGGGGAGTCTGAGGGCGGTATCCGCCGAGGGCGAATGACCGAGCACTTACCACGAATAGTGCACTTTGTAGGTCAGCACTTTTTCCTCATCCGGTTGAAGTTGTACGCGAAACTGAATCTCCTGCGCGTTGATTTTGAGAAATGGGCTCGTGGGGAGAGCAACAGGTAAGGAAACACATACCAAGAGAGGGAAGTTGAATCACGTTCTTCACAAGGAGGATCGGGATGCGCTATATCTGAGCGGCTGAAAAATCCATGTCACCGCATGGAAAAGGGAACATCCTGGCAAACACGAATCACCACCCATACAAGCTACAAGAAAATGGGACCGCGCCATTTTCGCATGAGGAAGAAGTTTCACGCCATGGTCTCTCATCATGGAAAGAGGCGGAGTGGCGCGTGAACCTTTTTGTGAGGGCGTTGCTCGTGGTTTGCTTGTCGAGTTGGGCCTCGCCCTGCGACGCGCGGTCGTGGCATGATCTGATCACCGCTGCCCGTGAACGCACTCAGCATCACGAAGTCTATGACGGGAGTTACCGGACCCTCGCATACCCGATGGGCGATGTGCCTCAGGATCGTGGCGTCTGCACTGACCTGGTCATTCGCGCTTATCGCGCTATCAAAGTGGACCTGCAAGTGCTCGTCCACGAGGACATGAGGCGATACTTTACGAAGTATCCTCGGTCGTGGGGTCTCCGCCGAGCGGACCCCAATATCGATCATCGCCGGGTCCCGAATCTCCAACGCTTCTTCGAACGCGCCGGGGCAAAGCAACTCATCAGCGATCGGCCCAAGGATTACCTGCCAGGAGACCTCGTGACGTGGATGCTGCCTGGCAATCTTCCGCATATCGGCATCGTGTCGGACCGAATAATGCCAGGGAGCAGCACCCCAATGATCCTCCACAACATCGGTGCTGGTCCCGTGGAAGATAACATTCTCTTTCGTTACACCATCACCGGGCACTATCGGTACTTTCCCGAACCTAGTGCGCGTCACGGGCTGTCTGGAGCGGAGGCGTGTACGGTGAAGGACCCGCGTCATAACGACATTGACGGAACACCCGAGGATCGGGACGGCCGTTGTTCCTAAAGAAAGGGGCAACTCTTTCTCGATAGCTTTGGTAGCCAACCATGCAAGAGGAACATGGAGAAGACCGTGGCCGAGACAGAAACCAACGTGACCAATATCGCAGCAATACCGAGAAATCAGAAAGGAGAAGCCATGCCACGCAAATTCACCCAACTCGCCTTCACGCCGGCGGTGAAGGCCGCGCAAGCCCAACGGGGATCGCGCGACACCTATGCACGCTTTGAACAAACCGGTCCGGAGAACGACGTGGTCACGCCTGAGCTCGAAACGTTTATCGCGCACTTGGATGGGTTTTATCTGGCGACGGTCAGTTCCACCGGCTATCCATATGTGCAGTTTCGCGGCGGCGCTCCCGGATTTCTCAAAGTAGTGGATGACCAGACCTTGGGGTTTGCCGACTTCAAGGGCAACGTGCAGTACGTCACGCTAGGGAATCTGTGCGAACACGACCAGGCATTTCTGTTTCTGATGGATTATCGCCAGCAGAAGCGGCTGAAAATCTGGGGCCGCGCGCGTGCGGTCGAGCACGACCAGGAACTGATTGAGCGCTGCACAATGGCGGAGGATGACTCACCCATTGAACGAGTCATTCTCTTTCACGTCGACGCCTGGAATTGGAATTGTCCACAACATATCCCCCAGCGCTATGCGGAAGCGGAAGTCGCGGCCCTCCGCGCGAGAATCACCGAGTTGGAGCAGCTTCTGCGCGACGGGGCTGCGGGGGTTCGTCAATAACCACTCACGCACTCTTCATTGGAGTGCTCTGCGGAAAGGAGTCCGTTATGAATACATCTCGTCAACCGGTCGCCGTTGTGATTGGGGCGACTTCCAAGTGGCAGGCCGATGGCCGCAATACCAAATTGGCGCATGGGAAAGTGCTCGACGACAGTGATCTCCCCGTCAGCGCCCGCTGGGGCATTGGCGGTGCCGTTGCGCAAAAGTTTGCCCGCGAGGGCTTCTTTGTCGTGCTCACAACCCGCAACCGCGCCAATGCGGCGGCGCTGGAAAAGGCCATCCATGAACAGGGTGGTAAAAGCATGATTGTCGAGTTGGACCTGGTTTCGCCCGCCTCCATCTCCCAAGCGTTCGTCACGATTCGTGAGCAAGCGGGGACCCCGGAGGTCGTGGTCTATAACGCGGGCTATCTGGAGGGGCGCGATCTGCCACCCGAAAAAGAATTGCTGGAACATATACCGCTGGAGATGTTCGACACCGCGCAACACATTTCCAGCCGTGGCCCATTTCTGGTCGCCAAGGAGGTGTTGCCCGCCATGCGCGAGCGCGGAGCCGGAACATTTCTCATTTCCAATAACGCGGCCTCCCTGCGCGGGCGCAAGCGGCTGACTGGCCAATCACTCTACTATCCACGAGTGATGATGCGCACGTTGGCGCAAGTGCTCACGGAGGAGTATTCCGAGCATGGCATCCACGTGGCCAACGTCGTGATCGACGGCCTCATCGATTCCCCAGGCACCCGTGCTCTACCGCTCGCCCAACAGCGGCCAGAAGTGGTGATGAATCCGGTGAAGATCGCGGAGGCGTTCTATTATCTCCACACCCAAGACAAGTCTTGCTGGACGCACGAACTGCAATTGACGCCGTTTTCGACCAAGCCGAGCTTTTAGCGGGGCGGCCTCACAGGTCGCCCTGGAGGGCAAAACGGCACGGCGGAAATCCACGACCCCACGCGGCCCGGAGCGCGTGTGCGTTGCGCGCGCCCTCGGCGAACGAGGCAAGGAGCGCGGTGCCAGTTGCGAGACTGGGGGACGGTTGGGTATGCTTTCGGCGCATGCGATTTGCAAGGAGCATCCATGAGCACAACACACCCAACCGTTTTCGGAAAATCACAGCTGATGAGTGAAGCGCATCGTATTCCGGTGCTGGATGTCGGGCCGTTCTTGGCGCGAGAACCCGGAGCGCTCGCCCGTGTGGGGCAGGACGTACGCCAGGCACTCGAGGACATTGGCTTCTTTTTCATCAAAAATCATGGGGTCGCGCAGGAACTGATCGACCGTGTATTCGCCGAAAACGCGCGGTTTCACGCCCAGCCACTGGAGCGCAAATTATCCGTCAAGGTGAACAGTAAAGGCCTTGGCTACATGCCGTCAGGGCTCCAACAACCCAAGTACAATCAGGATGAGCCTCCCCGCAAGCCGGATCTTGGCGAGGCGTTCTTCATCGGGCGTGACATCACAGCCAAGCCCGACGAGACTGGCGCTCCCGATCCCATCTACCAAGGAGGGAATCAGTGGCCACGGGACTTCCCTGGTTTTCGTGACACTCTCATAGAATACTTTGACGCGATGGAGGCACTCAGCCTGCGCCTGCTCCCAGTCTATGCCACGGCCCTCGGCCTCCCTGCGCATTTCTTTGACCCCGCGTTTGTGCAGTCTCGCCCGATGGGCATCCTGCGGCTGTCGCATTATCCTGGGACCCGATGTGACGCAGGGCAGCTCAACACCTCGCCGCATATTGACGGGGACTTCATTACGATTCTCGCGCAAGCCGAGGTCCCCGGCTTGGAGCTGCGCACCCCGGACAAGCAATGGATTCAGGCCCCGGCGCTCCCCGGCACGCTGCTCGTCAACGCGGGCGAGATTCTTCGCTTATGGAGCAACGGCCGATTGCGCGCGACGTTGCACCGCGTGCTCAACCAGTCGGGCCGTGACCGCTATGCCATTCCGTTTTTCTATAGTCCAAGCCCGGACACGCTCATTGAATGCGTGGCGACCTGTCGCGACGCGGATCATCCGCCGCGGTATCGGCCAGTGACCGTGCGAGAGTACACCGAGTGGTTCTCTCACAAAGTGTTCGTCCATCTCAAGGACAAACCAGGTCGGTCGCCGTATTATGAAGGGGACCGCCCTGACAGCCCAGGCTAAATGACCTCCGCCTTCGCTAACTCCGCTAACGTCGCCGCGTCATAGCCGAGCCAGGAGCCATAAATCTCCGCGTTATGTTGTCCGAGCACGGGCGCCGCCGAGCGCACGCGTGCCGGTGTTTTCGCGAATTTGGGGGCGACGCCATAGTGCGTCAACGTCCCGACCGTCGCGTGCTCCACCTCGCAGACGATTTCTCGTTCCCGGAAATGCGGCTCGCGAATGATGTCTCCGAAGTCCAACACGGGTGACACGGCGATGCTCGCGGCGTTGAGCGCCGTGACGACTTCGTGTCGAGTGCGTTGATTCACCCACTCGGCCACGAGCTGTTCGACTAGGTCCTCATTGGCTTTGCGCGCCGCCACCGTCGCCGTGCGCGGATCGCTCGCGAACTCGTCTCGCCCAATGATCCGACACAGACTCGCCCACTGTTTGTCGTGCGCCACGGCGAGCATCACATAGCCATCCTGACAGAGAAAACTATTGCAGGGAGCGGAGGCGGGATGACGGTTGCCTTTCCGTTGCCACACCTCGCCACTCATGGCGGCTTGCATCACTCCGCCTTCCGTCACTGACAGCGCGCAATCCACCATCGCGATATCGATATGTTGGCCCTCGCCGGTGCGGAGTCGTCGCACCAGGGCCGCGAGCGCCGCCTGCGCCGCCTTGACGCCGGTGAGATAGTCAATACTCGCATGGCCAGTCTTCGTCGGCGGCCCATCAGCCTGGCCGGTGATCGACATAATGCCACCCATCGCTTGCGCGTCCGTGTCATAGCCGACTTTCGCTGACAGCGGCCCCCACTGGCCCAAGCAGGAAATCGACACGTAGACAATGTCCGGCTTGAGCGCGCGGATATCTTCATAGCCAATATGCCACTTGTCTAAAGCACCGGGGCGGAAGTTTTGCAGAATGACATCCGCGCGTCGCGCCAACTGACGAAAGATTTCCTGCCCGCGCGGCAGATGAAAATTCAAGGTGATGGCTTTCTTGTTGCGATTGATGCTCAGAAACGGTGCGCTGGCATCCTGGGCCGGGGCGTTCGGCACGCGCGGTCCAAACAGACGACAGACATCACCCGTCACGGGCAGCTCACACTTGATGACTTCCGCGCCCAAATCAGCCAGCTCCGCCGCGGCCACCGGTCCGGCATACGTCGTACAGGCTTCCAGCACGACCAGCCCTTCCAGCGGGCCACGCGATGTTGGCTGTGCTTCTCGGTAAAATTCGGCTTTCTTCATTATGATGCCCCTTCTGAGTGCCGTGCCCACCCTGTGAGTGCGCGGCGCATGACACTCGGTCCGCACTCTCGCGTAGACGGAAATACCGAAAAACTCAAGCAGGAGCATAATATCTCCATGTGGGCGGACTTGAGGACAGACCGTCAAACTCGATATGTTCGTGGAGAGCGAAGGGTTGACAGCAACAGCGAAACGAGAGGATAGTACACCCGCATTACGATTCGGGAGCGGGCCCGGCGGCACGCCACGGACGTGGACGGCCAATCGCTCAACGCCATCCGCGCGTGTTCGGTCTCGCGTTTCTGGTGTTCACCTTATATCAATCGTGTCAGTACAATCAGGAAGGAGAATCATCATGGCGACATCCACACCACAGACGAACGAACTGCCGCTCTTACCAGGCCGTCTCGGCAACCCCGATCTCGTCTTGAAGACTGATCCGCGCACCGATCCTCGGCTCATCGCCGCCTGCGCCCCTTTTGCGCTCGACGTTGCTCCCCCACCCGCGCCGGTCACCGTGAACTCGTCCTTGCCGGATAAGCTCGCTTACACTGTGGCAAACGAAGCGGGTATGGAAGGCGTCTTTACCGCCCTGTGCGCGGACCTACCACCGATTACCAATGTGAAGCGACGTACCGAGGTCATCAAGGGTATGGACGGGAACGACATCAATTTGCACATCCATACACCCCAGAATGTGTCAGGCCCTGTCCCCTGCGTGTATCACATGCACGGTGGCGGCATGGTCGTGCTGACCGCCGCTGGGCCGACGTATGTCCGTTGGCGTGACGAGCTGGCCGCTATCGGCATGGTGGTGGTGGGTGTGGAATTCCGTAATGGCGGGGGCAAGCTGGGCAATCATCCTTTTCCCGCCGGTCTCAACGACTGCACGAGTGGCTTACAGTGGGTGTTTGACCATAAGGCCGCCCTGGGCATCTCAAAGATCGTGCTGTCCGGTGAGTCGGGCGGAGGCAATCTCACTTTGGCCTCATGTCTGAAGGCCAAGAAAGACAATCGCCTCGCGCAAATTAACGGGGTCTATGCCCTATGCCCGTACATTTATGGAGCGTGGGCTCAACCGAGCAAGGAACTCCCTTCGCTGATCGAAAACAATGACTATTTGATTAACCGCGGCCTGATGGGGGTGCTGGCGAGCGTCTATGACCCCGAGCATAAAAACGCCACCAATCCGTTCTGCTGGCCTTACTGGGCCACGCGCGAGGACCTGCAAGGGCTGCCTCCCCATGTCATCTCGGTCAACGAGTTAGACCCGCTGCGAGATGAGGGACTGCGCTATTATCAGAAGTTGCTAGCGGCTGGGGTGCCGGTGTACAGCCGGACAGTTAATGGCACGTGTCACGCGGCCGACGTGCTGTTCCGCAAGGCGCTGCCAAATGTGTACGCGGCCACCCTCCGGGATATCAAGGGATTCGCCGACTCGTTGTAGGTCGAGCGTGGCGTGCTCAGGGTATCGGGTCATGGTTACCGTGCGACATCAATGGACAGACATAAATTCGGCTCAGTTTTCCATGTTCCTCGACGCAGGTGTGGATGAGAGGCGAAAGACTTTGGTCAACTATCCATGAATTGCTGTGACGCCTCGACTATGACCCGACACATCCGGAGGGAGGAGCCGCGAGTGCGCACACTCTGACAAGACTAGAGCCAAGAAGACCGATGTCGGGGAGCGAACGAGTCTAGCCCGTGACGGGACACAATCGATATCCCTATATTCAACCCGCGTTTACTGACCTTCTGGTATGAGTGGTCTTTCTTTATCCTCGCACGTTTTGTGATACGGAACCTGAGGGAGGAACGTTTTCCACTCATCCCAGGTCATATTTCTCGGCGGACTCTTACACGCCTCAGCGATGAATTGATCGGCCTGCCATAACCAAATAAACGTGGGTGCGATCCCGGATTCTTCACTCTGGTGAGTCTGCGTCCACCAACCAAAACTCTCGGCAGCATGCCGATCTCGCTATAGCCACGCCGAGGCGTCAACCCGCATCTTCACGCGCATGTTTGTGTCCCATCGGTATAGTGGAGTTTCAGGTGATGGTGCAGCTTGGTTGCGCACCATCTTTCAGCTGTACCCGCGCAACAATAATGACAACATGCGACATGCATCACCCCGTGCTTTCAGAGGAGCATCAAGTCCGCGGGAGAACCAGATTATTTACGCTCTCCCTGATGTGTCCTTCCCCGTAGGGAACGTCGCCGCGAGCAGCGTCTGCTGTTCCTCGGTTGCGCCAAGCGCGGAGAGGAGCAGCTTTGCTTGCCCGTGGGTCGACTCATGGCTTCCATAATCGAGGGGCGCGATGACTATCGCCGCCTTATATAACTGCACGGCCGCCTCAACTTTCCCTTGCAGGAGCTGCACTTCCGCGACTGTCGCCGTTTTCCAATAGTCGCCTGGCACGGGCTTGTCACCGACGATCTTCTGCACCCGCTCCGCGAGCTGCATGGCCGTCTCTTTCTCGCCGGCGAGCAAGCTCTTCGAAGCCGCGTTGATGCCCGTGTAATAGTCCGTGGGAAAAGCTTCAAAGGCCTGACGATAGAGATCGCGCGACTTCAGCAAAAAAGTCTTCTCGCCGGTCTGGCTATAGCGATCCATCCACGTGCGCCCCAGAATCCCCAACGTTTCCGGATCGATTTCTCCCGCGGCGTGGAGCTTCGCGAGTGTGAACTGCGCCTTCATCGTCTGCCCGCTCCTCGCCAATGCCAGCCCGCGTAGCTGTTTTGGCCGCAAGGCTTTCGGAAACATCCGCTCGGCGTCATCCAACACCTTCATCGCCGCGGGGATCTTCTTCATCGCGAGCAATCCTTCCGCTGCCGCGCACAACAGCATCGGTGATCCCGTCCATGCCATGTCATCGGTCCCCGCCAGTGCCACCAACATCTCCGCATCGCCGGCGTCGCGACACGCCTTCACATTGAGCAGCCCGTCCTTCATCTGTTCGTCCACTTGGGCCGCCAGTTTCACGGCGGCGGGTGGGAGTGGCTGGAGTTGCAGACCATACAACAAGGACAACAGCCCACTACCAGCCGGTCCCTCTCGCTGTTTGGCGAAATCAATCCACAGCTTTGTCGCGGCGTAGCCGTTCACGAGTTTGGGACGGGTAGAGCTGGCCTGACAATTTTGCTAGAGTCGCCCCGTGGACAGAAGAGAGGAAGTCATTGCCGAACTGCGGGCACTGATTGCTCAGCAAGCGACACAGTTG
>JABFSC010000098.1 GCA_013140885.1 Deltaproteobacteria bacterium
TCACAGGCCGGCGCCTCTGCGAGACTTCGCGGCTCTTTCTTGCCGGCCTATGAAACTCATCCGTGTCGAACTCAAAGTTATACATTGCTAGAAAAACTCTCGGAGTACCGGGTTCGGTTGCAGCAGCGGCGCGACCAACTTTGCCTTGTCGTTTATCACAACTATATCGTGGGGGTGGACGAGTTTCTCATGAACACGCACTTTCCCTGAGCGGGGAAGTATCCAACTCTGTCCGCTGACTCTCAATAGCTCTTGCTCAAGAGATCTGGATATCAGCAGCGTGAACCCATCGTAGGTTTGATTCTTCGCCACAGTGCTGTTTAGATGTGGAAAATCCGGGCTAACCAACGTGTAGCCACAGCCAAACGCGGGCAAAAAGAAATGCTCGGTCATAAGCGCTGGACTTTTGTAGTGGGACCAATGAGCTTTTGGCACCACAACGTAAACAGCGTTGCTCCAATACGGCTCCGATTTCACGGTTGAAAGGTATTCAACGTAGAAACTCTTACTCTCGAAATACGTCCCTTTGAATACGGGATTTTGCGGCTGCGAATAAACACGCCCTGCATTTTGTGACCGCCACTCCGCCTCGATCACCTCAAGAAACCCATTGTTGAAGTAAACCGGGAACATGACGTGATCAACAATCAATTCCATGGATTCGGAACTCCTTTCATTCTTTTGAGCCGAGAGTCGCGCACATGCAAGTAAGCCTGCGCCCATGGTCACCGACTTCAGAACAGAACGACGATTGCGCGCCATTGGGAATTTCGGCGCTGTGGCGTTCAATACAATCTCGATTGTAATCTATAACGCCTGCCGTCTCGGGCCACCGCCCCGCCGCGCCCTTGCGCTTTCAGCAAATCCGTCAGCGGGTGGCGGTCACGAGCACGAGCGTGTTAGGCGCGGCTCACCGTCACCGATGCTCGCCTGTGCCGAGACCGTTGGCACTGGTCCTCTTCTTTGCTTCTCGCTTCCCCTCCAGCCTCCCAGAGGACGAGGTCCGAATACGCCCCCGCGCAGGGGAACCGTTCACTCAGTCCCTCGGCTTCGTTTCTCGCTTCTACTCCAGCTCTCCACTTTACGGGACCACCTTACGGACGCGAGCGCCATCGCGGTAGGGACGCCGGTTACCCGACGCCCCCCGCCCAGATCCCGGCGTGCGGTTTTCCCGCACCGGGCTCCTCAGCAAGACTCGCTTCCGCACTCCAGCTCAGGCCAGCGCAGTGGCCTTTCTCCTCCTTGACTGCCCAACGATCCGTGGTCGCTCGATCTTGAAGTGCGCCAGTATCGCCTGGAAGCCCTGCCAGGTGTAGCTAGGCCGTTGGCTTCGTCGATTGAGCCACTTCAAGAGGATGCGTACCGCGCCCTCGAAGAATTGCCGAAGGCTCGCACTGTTCCCGTGGACTCCGTAGTACTGGTAATACCCGCGGAGTTTGCTGTTCAATTGCTGAAACAGCACAGGGAGCCGGCGCTGGCGATTCTCCCGGCACCACTGGGTGAACCGTTGCAAGGACGCCCGCAGCTTCGCGCGCGCCGTGCGCCGCTTCAGATGCGCTTTCCCTGCGCGGTCCCATCCCCAGCGGAACTCAAACCCCAGGAACTCAAAGCTGCTCTGCCCCGGGGGCTGCTGGCGGCTGAAGGGGAGGATACGCGTCTTCTCGACGGCTAAGGTCAGCCCGAATTTCTCCAGGCGTGGCCCCAGGGCCGCGTAGAACCGCTCCGCCTCTTCTTGGTACTCAAACGCGCAGACGTAATCATCCGCGTATCTGAGTAGACACGCTTCCCCGCGACACCGTGGCTTGACCACTTTCTCAAACCACAGGTCGAGCACGTAATGCAGATACACATTCGACAACACTGGCGAGACTACGCCCCCCTGCGGGGTTCCCGTGACCGGGTGCAGGATCGCTCCCGTCGTGTCGAGTATCCCTGCCCGCAACCACTTGCGAATTAACCCCAGAAAGGCACGGTCCTCAACGCGCTCCTCTAACATGCGAATCATCCAGTGATGATCCAGATTGTCAAAGAAGCCCTTGATGTCCGCTTCCACTACATAGCTGTAGCGGCCAAACTGGAGCTTGACCGTCAGATCGTCTACGGCCTCCAAGGCCCCCACGCCCGGTCGATAGCCATAACTACAAGGCAGGAAATCCTGCTCGTAGATGGCCGCGAGTAGGCGGGTGGCCGCCACCTGCAGCAGCTTGTCCTCCACGGCGGGAATGCCGAGGGGCCGCAGCTTGCCGTTCCCTTTCGGAATATAGTGGCGCTTGACGAGTTTTGCTCGGTACCGCTTCTGCTTGAGGCGTTCAACCAAGTCCCGGATATTCCCTTCCAGGTTCTGCTCATAGTCCTGCGCGCTGATCTGATCCACGCCTGACGCGGCGGACTTCTTGATCTCCCGCCAGCTCTCGGTGAGCAGCTCCTCATTGAGCATCCCGTACAGATTGCGAAACCGATACTGCTTCTGACTCCGAGCCTTCTCTGCTATTCCCTGCAGTGAGGTTGGCATTGCATTCTCCGATCCTTCATGTCCGGTCAATGTTTCCTGTGCAGGCTTCGTCTCGCTGTCCGCCCCTTCCCCCTGTGATCGGCGCTACCGTCTCCGAGTAGTATGGGCGGATCTGACTCCCGTGGGGTCTTCAGTACGCCTCGTTTTTGCTCGGCGTTGCTTACCGACTGCGGGCGCTGTGTGGTGGGTAGGCTCCGGCCTACTTCCGTGTCCGGGTTTCCCCTTGCGTGGCTCAATATCCGTATGCCATACGCCACGGCCTTCCCTCAGTCGGAACCCCACGGGGCTCCCAAGTTCCTAACGCTTCTCTCCACGC
>JABFSC010000690.1 GCA_013140885.1 Deltaproteobacteria bacterium
GACTTTCCGCTGGCGAGCACTAGGCCATCAGCTCCGACAAAGAACGAATGGTCGCCGGAAATTATCGACAGCCGTCTGAGCCACGATAGTCGATACTGTAACCCTAATTCCTGCTTGCTCCATTGCGTTCCGCTGTCGGTTGAGACTAAGACCACACCTCTATCCCCAACAATCCAACCGGTTTCTCCGCTTACGCCAATGTCGTACAGTGCCTCTTGTACACCACTGGTTTGAAACTCCCACTGCCGTCCTCCATCCAACGTCCGAACAATCGCCCCTTCTTGTCCCACTGCCCAACCTTGCTGCGGAGAAATAAAATAGATGCCATAGAGGCTAGGAAGGGGAGCCAATACGCCAAAGGCTTCCAGTTCCTCATCACTCATGAGTTCTTCATCCCTTTTGGCGCCTTGCTGTTTTGGTGGACGTGGAACGTGGAAGCTTTCCCAGGTTTGTCCCCCATCTTCTGTACGCAGTACACGTCCTTGTTCGCCAGCAATCCAGCCGTGGGTTGCATCAAAAAAGGTAATGGCATTGAGAACGACGTCTTCACGAATGCGAGCGTCGGTGATTCCCAGATCAAGGATCTGCGAGACTTGATCCCGCGAAAGAAGCTGTCCCTTTTTCGCAAGCACTTCACTAGTGGTCGGGTTAATAATGTCCTGAAAGACTGCGGGCTCGATTTGGCCACGGTCTTGTAAAATGGTCGACAATGGTCGTTCCTGCCAGTGTTCACCACCATCTGAGGTCGAGAGGATGGTACCCCAGTTGCCGACCGCCCACCCGTTTTGTTGATCGATGAAATCGACATCGAAAAGTGGATACGCCACACCACTCTGTTGGGCTTCCCAGGTCTTGCCGCCATCCTCAGTGTGGAGAATGCTGCCGCGCTCGCCTACTATCCAACCATGGTTCTGGTCCGTGAAGTCGACCGCGGTAAGGAGGAGATTCGTTTTGCTGACTTGCTCCTGCCAACTCTTGCCGCCATCGGTGGTGTGAAAAATTTTGCCTAATTGCCCGACCGCCCATCCCTCTTCCTGAGTCAGGAAGAGGGTGCCGTGCAGATTGACCGCTGGGCGTGTAATACTTTTTTGCTGGGCGTGAGAGAGGTGAGGCGAGCTGCATAATACAGCGAGTAAGATCAAGGATATCCACGGGGGTACGAGCACCATGCGAGGCAACGACACGATTATTCTTCTCCTTGGCTGGAATCTTTTGCGCTGGATCTCTTAAGGAAAGCGCAGACAAGAAAATAGGGATGAGGTCCCTCCCCATCCCTATTCCGACTTACTTGCCGTATTGTAAAAACTGTTCGAGTTGGAAAATATCGCCACTCCGACCAGTGTTGTAATGGACTGTCGACCCACCTGTTTTCCCGAGTGGGATATTGCCATTGTCTAACCCGGCAGTTCCACGGTTGAGTTTCTCGTCACCAATAACGGTCCCGACTCCATCGAAACACACATACTCTTTCCCGTCGTGCTTGAATCGAGGAAACTCGGCCCATAAGGTTCCGGTACGCCAGTATTCCCCACTGCGATTGTAGATCTGTTTGAAGACGGGCGCGTAGGAATTCTGTTCGATCGAGAAAATCTGTCGTCCGTAATTATAATAGGGATCCTTCGGTTCCGCTTCGACAAAGTACACCGGCACCGGTACCCACAGCATATTGGGAGTCCACCAAGAGGCATGTTGCTGGGGATTTTCTTGATAACCAAAAGTGACATTCTTATAGCGTTGCTCATAGGCGGTGGGAGCGCTCGAGTAGCTTGGGCTGTTTGAGTGGACAGCGTCGTAGGTGATGTGGGCCGTGAAGTCATCGTCCGCCTGTTTCGCTCCACGTGAAACAGGGATGAGATGGACGCCCTTCCCCACGTATTTCCAGCTCATCATTTCCACTTTACCGTTGTACATCGGCGTGCCGTCGTCCTGAGTGAACTCGGTCCCCAGCGTCGCATCTGAACGGTTCGCCGCCGTTGACCGCTTCACTCGCCGCGTTGAAGGCGAGTAGCCCCACACGCTGTCCCACTTCTTGGGATCTGCCCAGCGCCACGTCAGATTGGACGTTCCAAAGGCGTCGGAAGGTTCATTAAAGAAGAAGATTTCTTGGAAGATCACTGGCCGGACTAAAGTGGTCGGGTTGCGACGAAAATCAATGTACTGACGGAGCGCTTTGATGCCAACGTACCGATCGTACGCGCCATCCCGTGCAGCGGAAACGATACGGGCGCCCTCGTGATCTTGTTCGCCGCATGCGCCGGCTAAGGAGACGAGGTTCCATGCAATCTTCGCCCCGACCTTGGCAGGGGGCTCGTTGAGATCGAGGTCTGGATATGGAAGACCCAGGGGCATAGGCCAGGGACGCTCCTTCGTCGCCTTGTCGATGATGCCGCCATCCTCATCGGTGTCGTACTTTCCTCGGTTGTTCTCGACCGCCGCGAGATAATCTTTGTCCCACAGTTTCGCGGGGGCAAGGGTATCGGGCTCAGGGAATTTGCCAATGGTAAAACTGTAATCGCCTTTTTTCGTGCGATTGTACACCGCTTCTGGGACGAGATCCTTGATCACGTCAGCATTCTCTTTAGTAATTTTCATGCCGGGTTTCAAACCGTACTTTTCGGCTAATTCAGTTGTTAACGGTGGCTTATCTGCTGCATAGGCGCTTGCCCATCCGAGTAGCACGGCGGCCGCGGCAACTCCTACGAAAAAACGTGGTGTGGTCATAAAGTCCTCCTTTTATCCTAGAGCAAGTAATCAATACGGAACGTCAGGTTGTCTTTATCTTTGAGCGTGCCGATTCCGCCCCCAGGCCCCGCGTAAAAGCGGCCTGT
>JABFSC010000174.1 GCA_013140885.1 Deltaproteobacteria bacterium
CGGCTGGTGGTCCTGACCTCAAACGATTGCAGGACGACCTGCGTGAGACGGTGGTCGATTTCGTCTTTCAAGATGAGTCGATTCGCCCAGATGCGCAGACCCGGCTCTTCATCAACCCGGACGGTCCCTTCGTCATTGGTGGTCCATCGGTCCATTCTGGTTTGACGGGGAGAAAGAATGCCATCGACACGTATGGGGAGTATTCCCGCCACAGCGGCGCGGCGCTGAGTGGCAAGGACCCGACCCGCATAGACCGGGTCGGCGCGTATGCCGCCCGCTATGCCGCCAAGAATGTCGTCGCAGCTGGATTGGCGGCGGAGTGCGAAGTGCAGTTGAGCTATTCCATCGGCCTCTCACGACCAGTGAGTGTGCAAGTGGAAACGTTTGGTACGGGGGTGATCGAGGATGACGAGATCGCCGCGCGGCTCAGTCAGCATTGTGATTTTCGCCTCGCGGGCATCTTGCGCCAATTCAATCTACGCCATTTACCGTCAACCGTGCGGGGGGGATTCTACCGCAAGCTGGCCGCCTACGGGCACGTGGGGCGCATGGACATTGGCCTACCGTGGGAAGTGACGGACAAGGCGGCGGTGTTGCGAGAAGCTGGACGGGGGCGGTAGGCGCGACCACGAGTCGTTACGCGAAAAACCCAACCGCCACCGTTTCGATCTGCGCGTCCTCGCCCGTTTGGTCCACATGAAGAGCGGGCGCGAGGTCCTTGCCCATCAGGCGAGTGACCGCCGAGCGCGCCTGGGTGTAGTAGGATTTGCCCGTGTCCGTCGCTTGGTAATATACCCGCACCCGCTTCTTGTCGTGCTCGGTGTAGCTCTTGAGGAGTCCCTCGTCTTCCCACGTATGGAGCAATGGATAGAGCGTGCCGGGACTGAGGTCAGAGCCGTGCTGTTGGAGCGCTTTCCTAATCGCGTAGCCACACGCCGGCTTCTGCATCGTCTGCTGAATAATAAAGAGGCGGATCACACCGCGCAGGAACTCGGGATGCTTTTCTTGCTCCTCTGCGTGGGTTTCCCGTGTCACGAGAGTGGCACTGTGTGGTGGACAAGAGTCGCGTGCGGCTTTCTTCATCGGAAGACCTCCTTCGTCAGTATGAGAAGGGGTTGCATATAACAATTCTGTAACATTGCGCTAGATGAACTAAAGGTGAGGGATACTCTATAACCTTCGATGTGGGTTATTGCCCTACTCAAGATGTAGAATCCCCCGCTTGAGCGCGACATGAGCCGCCTCGGTGCGACTGCCGACCCCGAGTTTGGCGAAGAGTTTGTTCACGTGGAGTTTGACCGTCCCCTCGCTGATGGAGAGGGTGATGCCGATGTCCTTATTATTCCGTCCATCCACGAGGAGCCGCAACACCTCCGATTCACGAGGAGTGAGCGCGCTGTGCTCCCGCATGCGGGCGGCCAGTTTGCCCGCCATGGCCGGGGAGATTCGTGTTTCCCCGCGATAGATCGCGCGTATCGCCGCGAGCAGTTCCTGTCGCGGCGCATCCTTGAGCATATACCCCTGCGCCCCCGCGTGCAGCGCGCGGTAGATGTCTTCATCCCCATCGTAGGTGGTCAGCACCAGGAACCGCGCGGTGGGAGACATGGCGCGGATTTCCCGGATTGCCCCGACTCCATCAAGATCGGGCATACGCAAATCCATGAGCGCGAGGTCGGGAGCACACTCGGCAAACAGCGTGACGGCTGCGCGCCCACTCTGGGCCTCGCCGACGACCGTCATGTCCGGGGTCCGGTTAATGAGCGCCGCGAGTCCTTCACATACGACCGGATGGTCATCCGCGATCAGGATGCGAATCGGAGGGATGGAGGTCTGGTTGTTCATGGTTGTCATTCCCGGATGATGTCGCCGCCAGCGGAACCTCCACCAGCACACAAGTCCCATGTCCCGGGCTCTTGCTGATGGTGAGGTGGCCGCGGATGCGTTCGGCTCGCTCGCGCATGCTAATCAGACCAAACCCCTTTCGCTCAATCCCATTGCCAGTGGCCCCACGCCCATCATCTTCGATGCGCAGGCAGACGCTGGCCGGGGTGAAACTCAAGGTCACGCGCACGGTGCGGGCGCGCGCATGTTGTAACACATTGGTGATCGCTTCCTGACTGATGCGCAGGAGATGATCTTCGATATCCGCTGGGACGGGACGCGGCGCGCCGGAGAGCACGACCATCGCGGTCAGGGTGGTGCCATCCGTGATTCTCGTCACTTCGGTGGTGATGGCCTCGGTCAAGGGTTGGTGAGCGAGGGCGTGGGGGCGTAATTCCCACACCGAGCGGCGCGCCTCCGCCAGGCTCGCGCGGGCCAGGGTCCGCGCGAGCGAGAGATGCGCCAGGACGGAGTCGAGGTCCTCGGGATTGTGCTCTAAGACATCTTCCGCGGTTTCAAGCTGGATGACGATCCCAGTGAACCCTTGGCTCAACGTGTCATGGATCTCTCGCGCCAGACGGTTGCGTTCCGCGAGGATGGCCGTTTGTTGCCTTTGCTCCGCGAGCTGCAACTCCGCGCTCACGCTGTTGAACGCCGCCGTGCGTTCCTCCACTCGTTTTTCTAACTCGGCCTGCAACCGTTGGTGCAGGCGTTCCTGTTTGCGATAGACCACCAAGGCAACAATGGCGGAGACCGCACCACTGAACACAATAGTCATAATGTGGGATTCCCACAGCGTGGTATCGGGAAACAGGACATCCTTGACAACTTCAAAGATCGTCATGCCCACGAGAGTCCAGAATACGGTCTGACTAAGAGAGATGGCGAGTCTCGTGCGCGGCTGAAAGAGCTGGTGCTGGTCCGTTGGGTCGAGCATGGTGTCCGCCACCTTGCCATATTCTCGCGCCCAATAAAACCGCGAAGTTAAGGAACCGTAGCGGAAAGAGGGCGTGCTTTAGTGCAATCGCGCGGAAGGAAAGGCGTCGATTTCCAAGTTCAGCCATTCCGACGCAACGGGTTCCGCGAGATCATGGAGCAGCTCGCGCCGCACGACTTCGGCCTCGAGCATTTCGCGCATGAAGTCCTGCGGTGTCGTCAGACAGTGTTCCGACACTCGTTGCAAGCGGCGCCACCAAAATACAGGCACCTGGAGAGAAACCGAGACGGAATTTTTCGTTGCCATTATGTACTCCTGATGTGTGAGAGAATGCCACGAGGGTAGAGTTCCTCTCCTACGTCACGGTGACGGTGATGTGAAAAGATAATGAAACGTCCGCCGCGCTCCTCAATGATTCTTGTCATGGTCGTGTCATAAAACTGTAGCCATGTTGTCACATGGGGATGCTACAGAGGACCCTTCACTATGAAGGGAGCCCTCGTCATGGACCAGATTCCGCCCTCAGCCCTCCTGTCAGAGAAGAGCCGCGCGTTGGCCGACAAGATGACGCAGTACCTGCTTGTGCATCCTGGTGCGCTCCTTGATACCCACCGTTTGATGACCAGATTTCAAGCCTCTCCGGCGATCGTGCAACAGGCGATACGCCAATTGGAAACGGCCACCGACCGTCAGGAAGGAGCAGCAACGGTACTGGCGGGCTTGGACGAGCCGACCAAAAAACTGATTTTCCGCCTCCTGCGTCACCCGCACGATCTGGTCGATGGCCACCGACTCATGCGCCGGTGCGGGGTCTCAAGCGCGCAATTTCAGCAGGCGTTGAACTGGATTGACCAGCGGGTCATTGATGGAGAGGAGATGTGGAGTGGGGAAAGTCCGCTTGTCGAGTAGCGCACTCGCGGTTGATCTTCCGGCCCGCGCTCCTTATGTTCCCGACATGGCTGAATTTGTCGCCTTGATTGAGTTAGGGTCGAATGCCGTTCGTTGTTTGTTAGCCGCGATCACGCCTGGGAGTGGCTTTGAGGTCCTGCGAGAAGAACGGGAACAAACCCGGCTTGGCAGTGGCCCACCGGGAGAACTCCCGCTCGCGGCGATCCAGAAAACGGTAAATGTCGCGCGTCGGTTTCTGCGTGGCGTGCGGGCACAGTACCAGCCTCGCATCCTCGCCGTGGCGACCTCGGCGGTGCGCGATGCCACCAATCGCGGCGAGTTGTTGAGCAAACTCAAGCGGGACGCGGACATTGACGTGTCCATCCTCAGCGGCGTGGAAGAAGCCTACTTGGGGGCGCGGGCCGCGCTCTGGAGGCTGTCGTTACGGGAGAGCACCGTGGCCGACTTGGGCGGTGGCAGTTTGCAATTGACCCAGGTGCGCGCGGGAGCCATTGTCTCCGCCGCCAGTGTCCCCTTGGGTGCCGTCCGCATGACGGAGCGGTTCTTGCGCGCGGATCCACCCACCACACAAGAAGTGCAGTCGTTGCGGCGGGAGATTCAGCATCACTGTGAACCCCTCTTATCGTCGAGCACGCTCGGCGAAGGCATGGTGGGATTAGGGGGCACGATCCGCACCTTGGGACGGATGCACCTGCGGGCGTCGGATGACGAGCGCTCTCGGCAAGGGCTGACCTTACAGCAAACCGATATCGTCACGCTGCGGGCACGGCTGCAAGCACTCTCGGTTCGCGAGCGGGCGCGCATGCCTGGGCTCAAGGAAGAGCGGGCGGACATTATCCTCGCGGGCGCGATCGTGGTCGAGGAAGTCATGCGCTTGGGCCGCTACCGCACCTTGACGGTCTGTACCGATGGCGTGCGCCAGGGGCTGTTACTGCGGGAGACCTTTGACCGATGAAGGATGGGGATGAGCGCAAGTCTTTTCTTCAATCGTGAGCTGTCGTGGCTAGAGTTCAATCGTCGCGTGCTGGCGGAAGCCCAGAACGAGGCGGTCCCGTTATTGGAGCGGGTCAAGTTCCTAGCGATTTTCAGCTCGAATCTCGATGAATTTTTCATGGTCCGGGTCGCGCGTCTCAAGCGGCGACTGGAAACGGGAGACCATACCCCTGGCCCCGATGGACTCACGCCGACACAGATGTTGGCGGCGATCTCCGAGCGAGTCCACCAGTTGGTGGACGAACAACACCGCTGCTTTTTACAGGACCTCGAACCGCGCCTCGAAGCCGAGGGGATTCGCATCGTTGCCGCCGCGGCCCTGACGCCAGAACAACATCAATTTCTTGAAGGCTATTTTCATCGCACCCTGTTTCCGATCGTGACCCCACTCGCCATTGATCCAGGGCACCCCTTCCCGCACCTCGCCAACCGGTCGCTCTGTTTGGTGGCGACCTTGCGTCCGACTTCCATGTCCCATTTGCCCAAGACCTCACTGGCGGTGGTGCATATTCCCTCGCAAGTCGCGCCCCGGTTCATCGCGCTGCCGTCGCCTCCAGGGCAATGTGCGTTCATGTTGCTGGAAGATGTGATCAGCCTCTACTTACCGCAGCTCTATCACGGCTACGATGTGCTCTCGACCCACGCGCTGCGGGTGACCCGCGATGCCGACGTGCAACTTCCAGTAGGGCGGTCGCAAGATTTGTTGCTCACTATTGAGCAAAGCATTCGCGAGCGCCGGATGGGTCTAGCGGTGCGGGTGCAATACGACGCGGACATCGCGCCTGATGTGCTGGCTCGATTCGTTTCGGAACTGGAGTTGCACCCCGAAGACCTCTATCCCGGCGTCGGGTTCACCGCGTTCGCCGATCTCTTTCAACTCTATTCCGCGGTGGACTTGCCGCGTTTGAAAGATCACCCTCAGCCGCCGTTACCGGTCCCGGCTTTGGAAAGTGGCCCCGATATGTGGGCCGCTCTGCGCGCGGGGGACATTCTGGTCCATCATCCGTATCAGACGTTTCGCGCGGTGACCCATTTCTTGGAAGAGGCGGCCAATGACCCGAAAGTGCTGGCGATCAAGATGACGTTGTACCGGGTTGGCCCGGCCTCGCCGATTCCGCAAGTGTTGGCGCGGGCGGCGGAGAATGGCAAAGAGGTGGCCGTGCTGCTGGAATTACAAGCGCGGTTTGACGAGGAAGCGAATATCTCTTGGGCGCGCGCGCTCGAAGAAGTGGGCGCGCATGTGGTCTATGGCATCGTCGGCTACAAAACTCACTGCAAAGCCTGTCTGATCGTGCGGCAAGAGGCGGACGGGATTCGTCGCTACTGCCATCTGGCCACCGGCAACTACAACGTGCGGACAGGCGCCCTCTACGGAGACCTGGGGCTGTTCACCAGCCGGAACACTGTCGGTGAGGACCTGACGGAACTGTTCAACCTACTCACGGGCTATGCGCACCCCCGCGATTTTCATCATTTGCTCGTCGCGCCATTCGATCTCCGCGAGGGCCTGGTGCAGCGTATCCGTCGCGAGGCTCAGCAAGCACGTGATGGTCATCCCGCCCGCATCATCGCCAAAATAAACGGGCTGGAAGACCCCACGCTCATCAACGAGCTGTACGCCGCCAGTCAGGCCGGGGTGCAAATTGACCTCATTGTGCGTGGCCTGTGTTGTTTGCGGCCAGGAGTTCCGGGCGTGTCGGATCGTATTCGAGTGGTCTCGATCATTGACCGGTATCTTGAGCACGCGCGGATTTATTTCTTTCATAACGCTGGGACCCCGGAATACTGGCTGGCCTCGGCGGACTGGATGCCGCGCAATCTCGATAACCGCGTTGAAGTGGCGTTTCCGATTCTGGATGGCGCGCTACAAGCGCAGATTCGCGCGATTCTCGACATCCAGTTAGCGGATAATCAGAAAGCGCATCTCTTATTTTCGGACGGGCGTTCGGAACGCCTCACGCCGGATGGGAGCGCGGCGATCCGCTCCCAAGAACGGCTCTATGAGTTCATGGCGACCGGACGCCCACTTTAGATTCCCCATTTTCCCGATTCCCCGGAATTCACATAACTGTCACATCTCCGCCACGGTCACGTAAACCTTCCCAGCGATACTCATGCGCGGGAGGAATTCTCTCGTGAATCATGATCATATCCTTGTCGTCGAAGATGACCCCAGCAGCTCCGAACTCATTTCCTATACGCTTGAACAAGCCGGGCATCGTGTGGTCACCGTGTTCAACGGTGACGAAGCGGTCCGCTCGGTGGAAAGGAGCTGTCCGCGGCTCGTGACCCTGGACTTGTTGCTTCCGCTCCAGAGTGGGTGGGAGGTCCTGCGCGCGATTCGCCGCCACCCTCGCCACCACATCGCCACGCTGCCCATCATCGTGGTCAGCGCGTTGACCTCACCGCACTTGCGGGCCGATCTGCGTAAGAGCGGTGTTGACCATTGTCTGCCCAAGCCGTTTTCGGTGACCGCTTTGCGAGTGTTGGTTTGCTCGCTGCTTGCCCCCAGTACCGACACGGTCTGGGACAGTCCGCTGTAACGCTCACGCCCCTTTCTCCGTCATGGATAAATCATTCTCTTGTCATGGTTCCGTAACATCCTCTGTCTACGATGACCGCGCACTTCAACTGAGGAAGGGGGTGGATCGTCGTGTCAACGCCGCACTGACCGCCAATTCAGGAAGAGATACCTACCGCCATACACTTGAGACAAGGGAGAAGGAGAACGTAAGCATGCGGAAAATGAGCACTATTATCCTTAGTGGACTTGTATTCGTCCACCTGTTCGCTGGCGCCGGACTCGCGCAAAAGAGAAGTGTCGCTGAAGAAATTCTCGACATCCTGCGCGCCGAAAATAAGATCAGCGAGGAGAAGTATCAAGAATTGATGAACCGGGCGAAAGCCGAGACCGAGGCGCGGGAAGCTGGGGTTGAAGCGTATCGTCGTGACCCGGTCAAAACCATCAAACAAGACCGCAGTCTCGACTGGCTCAATCGCTTCAGCTTCTCAGGTGACCTCCGCACTCGTGGCGAGGGGTTTTATCAAGATGGTGGACCCTCAGGGAACGCGCGTACTCGATTTCGCTATCGGCTCCGCTTTGGGGCGCAGATGAAAATCAGTGATGAAGTGTTAGCCGGGGTGCGGCTTGTGAGCGGTGATGCCAATGACCCGATCTCGACCAATGAAACCCTGACCAATCTGTTTACCCGCAAGCCAGTAGCTATCGACCACGCCTACATCATGCTCACCCCGAAGGAGACCATCGGACTCGGTGACTTCGCTTGGAACCCCATTACCCTCTACGCCGGAAAATTCACGAACACCTTCTTCAAGCCGCGTGCCGTCATGGTTTCGGAATTGATTTTTGATGATGATTTAAGCCCTGAAGGTCTCGCCGAGACCTTCACCCTCTATGAAGGGTCCGAGGGGTTGCTGCGGCGCTTCCAACTCAACGCCGCGCAGTGGGTTGTCCGAGAAAACTCGCGGTCCGGTGATGCCTGGATGATGGGTGGACAGGCCGTGGTTGCCTTACAACCACTCGCGAGTACCCGTCTGACGTTGGCGTTTGGCGATTATTTTTTCTCTAAAACTGATTCGATTGCCCAAGCACGTGCTGGCAACAGTGCGTTGAAAATCACCAACTCGGTGATCCTGAAAGATGGCACAGTCGTGAAAGGGGGCAGGTCCCTCACCCCAGGAACCGGCGACAAGGACTTCCGCGATTTCCTCGGTGGGTTTAACATCATCAATGCGTCGATGCAGCTTGACTTCAATACCGGCTATGCGCAGTGGCCATTCTCCTTGGTGGCGGACTTCGCGCATAATACGGACGCGAAGAATGGCCGTGACATCGCGGTCTGGGCCGGAGCGAGTCTGGGAGCGACCCGTAACCCCGGCGACTGGGCCTTCTCCTTGGCCTGGGCGCGGACGGAAACCGATTCGGTGTTGTCAACGTTCAGTTATAGTGACTTTGGGCGTGACGGTGGCACGAACAACCAAGGCCCCTTTGTCCGGGTTGATTACATGTTGTTTCCGCGGCTGACGATTACCGCCAAGAATCACTTCGTGTCATTCATTGATCGACCGAAAGGACAATCGAATGCCACGCTCAATCGCTTCCAGCTTGATGCGCAGGTGACGTTCTAAAGGAAACAGATTACTTGAGCCCCCTCACCCTGTAGCCCGGATGGAGCGGAGCGGAATCCGGGTTCCGCGCGGAAC
>JABFSC010000352.1 GCA_013140885.1 Deltaproteobacteria bacterium
ACGCCGGCAACAAGCTTTGGAACTCTCGTCGGGTCAACCCGGTAAGTGCGAGCAGTTTGCGTCGGTTGCGTGCCAACCTTCTGTATTCAAGCATTTTCCCATTATAAATTATTTCCGATAACGTCTAGTGAATCGAGGCAGTACAACGGCCAGCGGTTGGCGGCATCGCCTGGTTAGGCCCTTCGGTCATGGGAAGTAGGTCTTCCGAACGGCCGCATAGACTAAGAGGCCAATCACGATGAGTGAGATGATGCTCCAAGCGAGAAGGAAATAGAAGAAAGCATCGCGTCGGTGGCGAGGCAGGTCTGGCAAGGCGAGTTCGTCGAGGAACAGCTCGTGATTCTTGAGATGATGCCGATCATATGGACTATGCAAGTGTGGATACCGTGTGGTGACCGAAACACGAAGGTCACCAAACCGATCCTTGAGCGACTCCAACACTGTGTCGGCCTGCGTGCGAATCAGCTCGACGCTGTCGTAAAGGTTCTTGTAGCGAGACAAGGCGCTCAAACCTAACACTGCGACCGCGAAAAAAACGCTCAGGCTGCCAGTTCGAATGGCCTTAATGTGGACATCGACCCGCATGTCGTAAATCTCTCGCATATCCTTCGGCAAGCTGGTCTCCAGTGCGTCTCGGACTGCGGCGACAAACTCCGAGTTGTTTTTAGAAAGCGAGTAGTCCGTATCCCGGCCCTCGATGTCCGCTTGCAATATAAATTCACGTTTCATGGAGTGTGTGTGTAGAAGGGCCTAACGTTGCCGCTCACTTGCCGCTGCCCAACCGTATCCGTTCGGCTTTATTCCAAACCGCACGTGGGCAGCGGTCAAGTGGAACGGTTGGTTAGGTGTCTACGACGGCTACTCCTCTCCGAAGAAGCGCCGTCTCACTGTCTCATCCGCTGGCAACTCTGGTCCACTCGCTACATGATCGGGCACACGGGTCGGGTCTTGCGCAATCAAAGGAAACGCTCGGGCTCGGCACGCTTCCCCGGCTGCCCCCGTCTCATAAAACATCTGTGATAACCAGTTCTCTACTCGGTGGATCACCCCATAGTAATGGTCATGCTCTGCCGCATAGGCGTGCCCCGCCGCGTCCCAATCCTCGTGATTGAGCAAGGCATCCCGCAACACTCGGGCATCCCGCACCGCTAGGGAGATGCCTTGCCCCCAGGTTGGGTCACTAGTGGCGGCGGCATCGCCGATCAAGGCGACACCTGCTTTGTATGGATGCTCTGCCCAGATGTCTGCGCCATCGAACGTTGCCAGGGGACCGACGGCCTTTGCTCCCTCATACCACGCGGCGGGTGCTCCACTTCTGACTGACTCCGCGATAAAGCGGGGCAGGTCGGCTGCTCCCTGCAAGCGCGTCCCGGTGGCCTTGGTCTGCGTGAGGTAGGCCCGGACCCGCCCGCCGCCTTGGGGATTCAAGAGACCGCCTTGGCCAACGTTGGGGCTGATGATGAAATAGAACGTATCTTCGCGAGGCCTATACATCTCTTCCAACAGCACGCCGGAGAGGAGCAGCCCATCGGGATCGTGGTGGACGGGAAAGCCCGCCCACTTGCGGACCATTGAACCTCGGCCATCGGCTCCCACGACCAGCCGCGCTGGAATTTCTTCCATTCGTCCCTCCTGTTCCATTACAACCGTCGGTATACTCCCCGGCTTGACCTCCCGCACGCTTACCCCGCGCCGGACCTCTGCGCCCGCAGCAGTAGCGGCCTGCAGCAACACCTCCTGCATGGCGGGATGGTAAAAGGAGACACCTGGCAGCTGTTGGGGCGTCGTCGCAATGAGATCGCGTGGTTCCCCGAACTCTGGTCCGAGGTAGAAACCAAGCTGTGGTAACTCATGGGCACAGGTGGACCGTAAAAGCGCATAGAGGCCCAGGGCCTGCATTTCCGCGACCCCCCAAGGAGCCACACCCTCTCCACGAACGCGGTCCTTGAACTGCGTCTCGCGCTCGAGCACGAGCACTCGCGCTCCATGTTCGGCCATCGCCTTGGCCAGGGCTGCGCCCCCCAAACCGCCGCCAACAGTGATGATGTCATAGGTCCCGCTCGCCATGAGGCTCCTCCCTTTTGTTGTGGTGCGATGCTACAGCCTTCCGAATAGCTTCCTTATGTTTGAGTTGACTGAAGAGACACCTAACGCTGCCGGTCACCGTTTGCCGCCCAACCGAGACTGTTCACGTTCAGCAGCATCCGCAAGCGGGCGGCAATACGGTGGAACGGTTTGTTAGCCGTCGCAGTTCCCTTGGTGGGCAAAACCGCGCTTTTGCCCCTTGGACTTTACTCCCTGCGCATCCCTTCAAGGATCTTTACGGCTCCTTGCGTGGGGATGATCCGTGTCAGCGTAAATTGCGCCGCCTCAAAGAGCGCCCGATATTCGGCCTCGGTTCGGTTGCGCCCGCCCGTATGAACTAACATGTTGACGTCGCCTCTCACACTGAACTGACTCGGGAGAGAGCGATCTATCCGGACTGGCACCACCGCCTCGACCAGTAACAGTTTCCCCTGCGGGCGCATGACGCGGTGACAGTTGTGAAGAATCGCGATACTCCGCTCATCGTCCCAATCATGGATGACGCCTGAGAGAAGATACGCATCCCCGTCACTTGGCACTGACTCAAAGAAATCTCCGCCGACTATGGTACACCGTTCCGTGAGGCTTGCAGCCTCGATGGGTTCCTTGGCTCCCGTGACAACCTGGGGCAAGTCAAAGAGCACGCCGCGCGCGGTAGGGGTGGCGTGCAGAATGGCTCTCAAGAGCGCACCTTGTCCGCCGCCCACGTCAACAATCGTACCGAACGGCGCAAAATCATAGGTCGTCACGACAGCGGTAGCAACCTGCGTGGAGAATGCCGTCATGGCTGCGTTGAAAACCGCCGCTTCTTCTGGATGCTGGACCAAGTAGGGAAAGAGTTCCATCCCAAAGAGGTGGTCAAAGGCGGTCTCGCCTGTCTGTACGCTGTGCAGCAGGGCGCTCCACGCCTGTTGGTGTAACGGCCCCGTGAACTGGAGCGCGACGGCGCGGAGTGAACCTGGGGTCTCCGTTTGCAAATAGCTCCCAATCGGTGTGAGCGCAAAGCGCCCGTCTTCCTGTTCCGCAAACACACCGGCGCTAACCAGCAGCCGCAGCAGGCGATGCAGCGAGGGGGCATGCGCGCCCGTGGTGTGTGCCAGTTCGTCGGAAGACCGAGGCCCATTCGTGAGCCGATCGGCAATTCCTAGTTTAGCGGCGACGTAGATGGCTTGGGAGATATAGTACCCCGTGACCATCTGAAACAGGGCTACAAATGGTGGCGGATCAGTAGGCGGTGTGAAAGACTCTTGTTCTGCCATACAGGACCTCTCCCTTTTGTCTGACGGCTAACGTCGCCGTCTCGGGCCGCCGCCCAACCGCTACCTTTCAGAGTCATTCCAAGCCGCGTGGGTGGCGGTCACGTGCACGGCCTGGTTAGCCGCTCTCCCTTCGGATAGTCACGCTCGTGCGCTGACAATATGCGCTTCCATGGGGAATGCCCACCCTTCATCGTCACCATACGCCTGCACCGCTGTACTGATGTCCTGCAGGAGCGCTGCACGAGCACTCTCCCCTGCTGCGGCTACTGCACCAGCCATCGGGGTCGCCGCAAGTTGTTCTGGTACATACTGCTCAAGCGAGGCCACCCGCATCGGGAGAATCTCAATGCGAATGCGTACGTCAGAAAACCCTGCGCCAGTGATCAGGGTACGTAACTCAGTCACTTCGCCAAGTGCAAACGGCGCACGGCCACCTGCTCCGGCCTCCGAGCTCACATGCCGGGTGAGGGCGTCGGCTAACGCGCCAAAAAACGGATGATGCTGGTTCGCCCGCCAGACCGCGAGCGTCAGGCGTCCGCCAGGGCTAAGGACCCGGCGTATCTCACGTAGCGCGGCCAGTCGGTCTGGGAAAAACTGCAAGCCCTGTTGGCACAAGACAACATCGAAGGTTGCATCTGCAAAGGGCAGCGCGACGGCACTGCCTTCCCGCCAGTCAATCGTCGCTCCCGAGCCCGGCGGCAACGCACGGGCCACCGCGAGCATGCCCGGATTGATATCGAGTCCTGTCACTTGCCCATGTGAACCGACTTGCAGCGCAGCGAGCCGCGCGACGATGCCAGTCCCACAGGCTACATCAAGCACCCGCTCGCCGGGCTGGAGCGCTGCGCGTTCAATGAGAGCGGCGGCCCAGGGAGCAAAAATGACGGGGACTAACGAGCGCTCATACGACTCAGGAGCACTGCCGCTGAGTTGCCATTGCGTTTGCTCACTCATGCTTCTTTCCTCTCTGGATAACGAACCTACTGAATACTTCTTGCTTGCGAATCCTTTCACCTCTGGTGAAGGCTAACGCATCCAGTCACCGTTTGCTGCCCCAACCGAGACTTTCCAGGTTCAGCAGCATCCGCCCGCGGGCAGCAATACGGTGGAATGGCTTGTTAGGCAGAGTCACTCCCGGGAACGGTTATGTTTCACTTTTGCTCTCGTCTGCCCTAACCAGGAGGAACCTCTGGGAGGTGAAGCTCATTGAGAAAGTCCTCCTCTGGCCCTTGGCGAAACTGTCGAATCGTGGGATTTAATGTATCCCACGGCTGGGCACTGGCAACCCAAATCGCGGCCTGTGGCCGATACCAGCTCGGGTCGTCTAAACTGCCTGCCCACATCCCAATCATGTTGGGCCATACGCTTGCCTTGAGAAAGACTGGCGAGCCGCACTCCGCACAGAACCTCCGACTAACCGTCCGGCCATTCAGGGCTGTTACCGTGTACTCCTTGCTGGTGCCGGTGCTGGTTAGTGCAGCTTGCGGCACATATAGCAGCGCGCTGAACGCCCCCCCACTGGCCTGCTGACAGTCCCGACAATGACACGTCCACGAGACCAGCGGTTCCACTGTGCACTCGTACCGCACTGCTCCACACGCACAGCCACCAGAAAATGCAGTGGACATCGGCTCACTCCTCCTTTGCTGAGCGATCGCCGGTTGTTGAATCAGTCGATGATGACACTTGGGTATCCTTTCTTATCAGCAACAACAACTGTTGAGTTTGAGTTTCTGCCTAACGCCCCCGCGCACCGCGAGCGGCCCACCCGCGGCCTTTCGGATTCATTCCAATCCGCACGCGGGCAGCAATACGGTGGAGTGGCTCGTTAGGCTCCCGAGTTCTGGTTGCGAGCAACGCTTCGCTGCGGCCTGCCCTGCTTTACGCCCCGTGCTCCTATCTTGGCTGTCCAAGACGCCTCCTTTACAGAGGGCGCGCACGTTCAACGATCGGGGCCAGCCGCTCAATCCAAGCCGCTGCCTGCCCATCGGCCATCTCGCTCCCGATGTGTTGGGAAAGGAGCACCACCCGGGTGGCTCCGGCCTCTTGATACGCCTTCAGGGTGTCGCGGGACAGATTCCCTTCTTGAGGGTCAACATAAGGGCTCAGTTGCAATGCCTCTGGATTGCGTCCCGCCTCGCGCGTGAGCCGACGCAGGACCGTCACAGCCTCGGCAAAACTTTGCGGCTCTGCAACAATCGGACACCAGCCATCATAGCTTCTAGCCACACGCTCCAATGCCTTCGGCCCATGCCCGCCTAATAAGATGGGTGGACCCCCCGGCTGGATTGGCTTGGGTTCGCATCGGACTGCAGGAAACTGCACCAGTTTGCCACTATAGCTTGCCTCCGCCTGCGTCCAGAGGACGCGCATGGCCTCCACCGTCTCCCGCAACCGCTGCCAGCGCAACCGGAAGGGCGTCCCCATCGCTTCGAGTTCTTCTTTGAGTCCACCTGCGCCCACGCCTAAAATGACCCGCCCCCCGGAATAATAGTCGAGACTCGCCACGACCTTGGCAGTCACCAGTGGGTCGTGCTCGGGCAAGAGGCAAACCCCTGTGGCCAATTTGAGCCGTGTAGTTGCGGTTGCGGCCACAGTGAGTGCAATAAAGGGATCGGCCCAGCGACCATAGTGCTCTGGCCACGAGGGAGCGAACGGAAAAGGGGACAGGACACCGCTAGGGATCACGACGTGTTCTGGAATCCAGAGCGAGTCAAACCCCACCGCTTCTACACGGCGGGCGAGTGCACTTAAATCCCCAGTTCGGGTTGTCGCGACTAGGATGAGACCAACATCCATAACACCTCCTTACCCTTCGTTCTTTCAATAAGATCCAGAGATTTCTGCCATTCTCCGCCGAAGGAGCCTAACGCCCCCAGTCACCGTTTGCCGCCCGGACGTGTCCTTTCAGATTCATCCAGAACCGCAACCGGGCGGCAATACGGTGCAGTGGGTTTGTTAGCCTGCGTCTTACTCCTTGGCTTGGTGTTGTCCTCCTCCATAACCTCTTCAGAGGAGCATGGCCGGGTCGTCAAGTGGCAAGCCAAGCAGCAGACGGCCACTGGTTTCATACTGAATTGGCGCCGTTACGATGTGTTGGGTCACGGCGTGGATGTCCCGCAGCTGCCGCTGTAAAGGACTCTTGTGATAGTTGGCGCTGGCACCCCCTGCCGTGTAGGCGAGCTCTACTGCCGCGGCTGAATTGCGCGTCGCGTTGGTCGCCGCCAGGAGAAACTCCGCCCGCTCCTCGGAGGAGATCTCCTCTCCGTGTCCGGTCTTCTCCCACACCTTGGTAACGACCTCATAGAGCCACGCCCGGGCTGAGCGTACCAGTGCTACGGCTTGCGCCAGTTGTGTCTGGAAGAGCGGCCGCTCACGCAGCGTGCCGGGCGTCAACGGTGAGGTCTTGTGCTGTGTCACCCTGGTAATCTCGTCGATGGCCCCCTGTGCGATCCCCAGGGCCACGGCAGCTATCGGCCACCCATAGAGGCCCAAGAAAGGGAAGCGATAAAGCGCGTCTCCGAAATGTGGTCCTCGCGGCGCTTGGGGGGTGAGTTTCCATGTGAAAGCTTTGGGCACGAATACTTCCTTCATCTCTACATCATGACTGCCAGTAGCCGACAGACCACTGACATGCCACGTGTCGAGGATCTGCACCTGACTACGGGGAAAGTACGCGAGCACAAGCTCCGGCTTGCCCGTAGAGTCAGACTGTGGCTCTACGGTCCCATCTTCGTAGACGTTGCAAAAAGCCATGTGCCAGGTGCTGTGCCAGCAGCCACTCGCATAGGGCCAGCGGCCAGAGACGCGATACCCTCCCGCTTGTGACACAGCTCGGCCGAAGGGGAAGGCCGTGGCTGAGATCAGCACTCGCGCCCCCTTTCCGCATATCGCCTCAACCGCCTCAGCCTGCAGGAAGGCCAACGAAAGCGAGACCGAATCGCTAATAAACACACACCACGCGGTGGACCCATCGACGCGGGCCAGGGCTTCCAGCACGTGATAGTAGGTGAGTGGGTCCACCTGCAGTCCGCCAAACGCGCGCGGGATGAGCAGACGGTAGAGTCCGGCCTCCCAGAGTGCCTCCACGACTGGATCGGCAAGATGACGCTCTTGCTCACCACGGTCTGCGTACTCTCGGATCACCGGCGCAAGCTGCTGGACACGGGCAAGCAAACTCTCCCGGGTAACTTCGTGGGTCATGCGAAACCCTCCTCAATCGTTCGGGGCCACCAAAGGTTGTCAAACACCTGGATTGCTATCGCAGGCTAACGTCCCCGCGCACCGCGAGCTGCCCACACGCGCCCTTTCACATTTATTCCAAACCGCAATAGGGCAGCGATGCGGTGGCGCGGCTGGTTAGGCACTGCTTGCCTTACCCCTCAAGGTTTGCGCCCGGCGACGATGCTCCAGTAGCCAAAGGTTGGCTTCACCTCGATGTCCGTGAATCCCGCCTCGCTGAAAAATCCGGCAATCTCACGCCCGGAGTACTGCTCGCCATCAAGGTACGTCAACATCACCATGTTAAAGGCCGCGACGCCGAACGGCCCGGTACGATCGTGGTTAAACAGCATCTCATGGACGATAATCCGCCCGCCAGTCGGGAGACTCTCAAAGCTCTTGCGCGCCAGGAACCGACACTGCTCCGCCGGCCAATCATGGAAAATCATCCCATAGAAATGGAGGTCGGCGGCTGGATACGGCTCCTTCCACATATCCGCGGCATGCGTTCCCAAGCGGTCGGTGAGCCGGTACTTGGTCGCGTACTCTTGGGCGACCTCACACACTGGTAGGCGATCGAGAACGCTCCCACGAAGGTGAGGCCATTGCCACAGCGCTCCGATCGCATGCGCACCGGAGCCGCCCCCCACGTCGAGCAGCACGTGATGGCCGGAGAGATCGATCTTCTCCGGCCATGCCGTCGCCGGTCCCATGCTCGAGCTGTGCATGGCGTGGGTGAACTGCTTGGCCATGGCCATCTCTTCTTCTAACGTGCTGAAGATCGGCTTGCCACCTGGGAACGCCTGGGGTTGGTCTGTCAGCACTGCTCGCTGAATACGATCGAGCGTGATGATCTCCGGATGGGCGAGGTTCCAGTCAAATTGGCTGCCGAAATACGTCGGGCTGGTAGGCAGCAGATAGTCCTCAGCAACAGTGGTCAATGCATAGCGGCTAGTGTTGAAAGCTAACAGACCGTGAGAGACACACACCGCTAAGACTGCCTCCGCCGCGCGGCGTTTGAGTCCGAGCGCCTGACAGACCTCGTCCAGGGTCTGTGGGCCATTGGCAAGCAAGGTAAACACGCCAACGCCGTGAGCAATATGGACCGCAAAGTATCCGTATGCACCCCAGTACACATCCCATAAAGGCCGGTCATCACTGCGCGGCCTGCGAATTGTCGCAGGAGTCTGCTCGTTCATACAATCCTCCTTTTGTGTCAACGAATGTGTTGCCTGAGCGCGGGTGCCTAACGCCTTAGGATCAGCGGCCAGCGGCAGCGAAGCCACGATACTCCGGCGCCTCCCGAACTGCAAGAAGAGCCGCAACACTCGCATGGGCACTGCTGGCCGGTGGTCCGCTGCATCCGGGAGT
>JABFSC010000006.1 GCA_013140885.1 Deltaproteobacteria bacterium
GTACGTATTTGCTGATGTCCATGATGTGTGTTTCCTACCGGAGGCATAGCTTAATGGTTCGCGGCGGCATAGGACCCGATCACCTTCACCAAGGCACAGAGTGGAGCAATATCGTGGAGGGCTTGCGCGAGCGGGGCATCGGTCACGTGGCCTTCGACATCAATAAAGAACAAATACTCCCACGGGCGGCCCTTGAGCGGGCGCGACTCAATGCGCAGAAGACTGATCTTGTTATCGGCGAAGGGCTTCAACGTGCGGTACAACACACCGACCTCATCGCGGACCGAGAGCAGCAGGGAGGTTTTGTCATGGCCGGTGGGTTGCGAGGTTTGCGCGTCGCGACCAATCACCGCGAAGCGGGTGAAGTTCGCGGCTTGGTCTTGAATGTTGGTGGCGAGGAGTTTGAGTTTGTAATGTTCGCCGGCGAGCCGCCCCGCGATCGCCGCGAGCATGGGATTGGCGACGGCCATTTCCGCGGCGCGCGCATTACTGGACACCTCTTCGGTGGGGATGCCAGGCAGATTGGCAGCCAACCAGCGACGGCATTGCGCGAGCGCCTGCGGGTGGGCGAGCACGCGGGTGATTTTTTCCTTTTGTGGCGCGCGGCTGAGCAAGCAGTGACGAATCTCTAGAAACCGTTCAGCGATGATATTGAGCGGGGAATCGACAAACAGGTCGAGAGTAATGGCGACCGCGCCTTCACTGGAGTTCTCAATCGGCACGACGCCATAGTCGGCTTCTCCGCGTTCCACCTCAGCGAAGACTTGGGGAATCGTGGCGACGGGGAGGTAGTCGGCTTGTGCACCAAATTGCTCACGGGCGGCCTGATGCGTATAGGTCGCGACTGGGCCGAAGTAGGCGATCCGCAACTTCTCTTCGAGCGCACGCGAGGCGGAGATGATCTCGCGATAAATCGCGGCGATCGCGTCATTCGAGAGCGGACCGCGATTGAGCGTGGTCAAGCGAGCGACGACTTGGGTTTCCCGGCTGGGCACGTAAGTGCTCGCGCCGTCCTTCCGTTTCGCCTGACCAATCTGGGAAGCGAGGCGCGCGCGGCGGTTAATCAGCGCCAGGACTTGCGTGTCGATCCGATCAATTTGCTCACGGAAGACCGAGAGCGCGGGTGGTGTGCGTTTAGCTGACATGGGGCGTGGTTGTACTATGATTCTGCGGAGGCGTCTACATTATTGTGCGTTGCGACCGCCAATCGCACGCTCACGTCTGCTACTGCGCTTGTCTGAATGCCGCGGATGTGGATTGGTGCTCTCGCTAGGACCGAAGCTCGGTGCGGAGGTAAAACGAAAACTACCACCATACGCGAGGCCAGCCATACGGGCGGCCACCATACCAATAGCCGTCACCTGCCCACGCCCAATGCCGCCAGTCCTCCAGCGCCTGATCACGACGGACTGCGGCGAGATAGGTCTCTTGCATGTAGTCCAGCACGGCATTCGGCACCCCGTCCTCATGCAGGCCAACGAGTTGCGAGGCGGTAAGACGATAGATGGTCTGCGAGTCGCGCATTTTTTGGAGGATGGTCTCAACGGGCACAGCCGCCTTACTCATTTGCACCACTTCCGGCACCGTGATCGGGGTAGGTTGCGGACGGCCTATGCCCAGAGTAGCACAGCCAGCGAAGCAAAGGACGACGACGAGGACCCACACAACCCGTTGTCGGAATATCGTCCAGTAAGGAAAACGAACGTACACGGCTCTCACCTCCCCAAGCGTTGCTCGACACTTCGCTATTGCCAGAGTATCCCCATTTCATGGCAAGAACAGCAAGCCCGATGCCGCAAGGTGCGCGTGCTGAATTTTCCCAAGAATACGAAATGCCGGATGAAATCTTCCCGATTGTTGGAAACCATACGGACTTTTTTCCTCTTCCGCGTGCTCTCTATTAGCACGTATTTTGCACGACGAATCCGCTGGGGGAGTCGAAGTCCGGGGGCGCTTTCACAAGCTGCGCTCGCAAGCGATTGAACCGTTCAATGGGTTGTTCAAGAACATCTTTGACACCTTTGAAGTCGAGCACCTTCAAGATTTTCCCTTAGGCGCCAACTTGAGTGAGCACCTTCTTGCTGGCCCCCCAGGCAAGCAGGGAGTAAGGGCGGCTCTCGCACGGTGATGGGCTTAGGTGCCTTGATGAAGTGAGTCCGGATATCGTCACGATGGCAGGAGCGGTTCTTCCGCGCACAGTTTCCCAATTCCCAAGGCGAACGCGGCACCTAGTGAGGGACCGAATAAACTGGTGAGCGGTTTATTGTCGCGCCGTTGCAGTCGCCAGCGCACATCGTGGTGTTGGTCCGTGAAGCTCGTTGGCGCAAGCACGGCATGGGCGTTGTCTTCCGCCTGACGAAAGTCGTCATCCCGCAGGAAAGCAAGCTCTGGCGCGGGGTAGAATTCTCCACTGCCGGACGGGAGCAGTTCCAGTGTGAGCGTCGCGACCACGCCTTCGTTGCGGGCCGTGTCCACCAGCAACACGGTCATGCTGAGGGCTCGTTCCGCTTGCCGGAGCGGTTGTCCCATGAGCGCCAAACTCAAGTCGCGACAAAATCCCGGTGGCGTCAGTGTGTGGGACGGAACATTCGTGTCACAGGCGGCGAGGCCACACGCCAGATGCGTATAGACCATTTGAGCCGATTGCGGGCCATTGAACTGAATAATGGCGTGCGGGGTTGCCTGCGTATCCTCTAACCAGGTCGAGATCGTCGCGCGATCCTGCTGCTGAACAGCAATACGGCAGGCTAAAAACCAGCCGCCGCGCGCGAGGGTGCGCCACAACGCGCGCTTATCCGATTCACGGGCGGCGTTGCTCCACGCG
>JABFSC010000180.1 GCA_013140885.1 Deltaproteobacteria bacterium
GTGGCTGAGCAGATAGCTGGAATAGGTCACCTGACAGAGAAACGCGATATGCGCGCCGCCATCCGAGCCGCCGGTCAACACGTACGGATCGGTCGCCAGGGCACGGACCGCCTCCTCGTCCCCATTGGCGAACCCGTGGATAAGGAATTGCGTATCCAGATTCTCAGCGATGGCGAGATCCAACAGCGCTTCGAGTGGCGTCTTGTTCCACATCTGGCCAAGTTCCACCATGTTCTTGCCGACTAACGCCTTGTGTTCATCGAGCCGCACGATGCTCACGAAGACATCTTGCATCCGCTTGGAGAAGACCTTGGGCGCGGGATCATCCAGGTCACGCTGCATGGCGGCGCGAATCTCCGGGTTGGAAAGATTGGCGATTTTCTGGGACCGTGAACCGACGATAGCCGACTTCCATGCCGGCAGGTCCTCAAACACCGCGCCGCGCATCGTGAAGGTAATGTCAAAGCGTTCACACAACGAAAGCGGATGCACGCGCGCGCCTTCACGAAAAGCCTCGGCGGTCCAATCCAACACCTTGCGCCAATGATTGGGCGAATCCCATGTTTGCGTGAGCAGATTCCACACCACTGGGCGTCCACTCTCCTGGGACAGCCGCTTCATGTACGTCATGTCTTCCATGCCAATCTTCGGAATGCCTGGAGGAATCACACAGATTGTGCCGCGATGAAAATCCTTCAGGGTGCGCGCCAGCGCGACGGTTTCATCCTGACTCGCCGAACGGCTTGGCACCGGCAGCCCCTCCCCATCGAAATGCACCGGCCCATAGGAGGAAGAAAATCCGAAGGCTCCGGCTTTGATACACTCGACGACAACCGCTTGCATTGCCTGGATTTCAGCGGCAGTCGCCTCGCGTTTACGGGCTGCGTCGCCCATCACGTGGTAACGGATGGTGGAATGGGGCGCTAACGCCATCACATTCACACCGAGTCGCCGATCGAGTGCGTTGAGGTATTCACCGTAGGTTTCCCAGTTCCACGACACCCCAGCCTTGAGACTTTCAAGCGGCATGCCTTCGACTTTGACCAACATGCGGGTGATGTAATCACGGTCTTGTGGTTTACAGGGGGCGAGACCAAAGCCGCAGTTGGTCATGAAGACACTGGTGAACCCGTGCCAGCAACTCGGCGTGGCGAGGGGGTCCCAAAACAACTGCGCATCATAGTGGGTGTGGACATCCACGAACCCCGGCGTGACGACCAAGTGACGCGCGTCAATCACTTCCTTGGCGGCACCTTCGAGCTTACCCATAGCAGCGATCTTGCCCTCACTAATCGCAAGGTCGCCGTAATACCCAGGCGTCCCAGAACCATCAACCAGAAACCCATTCTTAATCAACAGATCATACGACATGCGAAGCCCCTCCTTTGTCGGCGCGGTGCGCGCACTGTAGCGCACTTGTTTGACATTCGACAAGCGGACACTCGCTCGCCGCCCTCCCCTTCGACATTCCCTCACGCGCCATTTTGGTATACAAGAGGAGCATCGATGCCTTGGCCTGCCGTAAGAGTGCGGGGCGGAGAAGGGATACACGATGGAACGTGTGGTGGGATGTGGTGCCTGGCGGATGACCTGGCGGATCGTTTGTCGGATGATCTGGGGACTGTGGCTCTCTCTTGGCCTCATGGCCTGTACACACACCACCCCAACACGACCAAGCCTGCATTTTCTCGCATGGAGTCAAGATCGCACGACCACCAAGCGACTCTGCGTGCTCCCCTTCCTTGGCCGCACCAACATGCCTGGGATTGCCACCCAAGTTCGGCAGAGTGTCGCGGGACATCTCAGTGTCAAGCATTTCACTGACATCGAACTGTCGGATATCGATGCCCGCCTGACCACCGTGGGAAACGGATGGCGGAACTTCGCTCCTCAGGAACTCGGACGAGCCATCGGGTGCGATGCGCTGCTGTATGGAGAAGTGACGGACGCCGACCGTCTGTATCTCGCGTTGTACTCGCAACTCACGGTCGCGGCGGAAATTCGCTTGGTTGATGTCGCGACTGGGCGTCCTCTCGTACAGGAGTCGTATGCCACGAAGTTTCGAGAGGCCAGCGTTCCACTCTCACCCCTCTCCATCGTCCCGGATGTCGTGAAAACCTGGATGAACCTTTCGGAAACTCAGATGAAACGAGCGATCGACGATTTGGGCCGGAATCTCGCTTCGCGGGTTCCCGATCTGCCAGTGCTGCCGACCGTAGCGCCAGGACAGGGGGTGCTCGCCTCGACCACCCCCACGCTTCCACCACTCACGTCAACGCCAGAGCACGCAGCCACAACGGCTCCCCCTACCCTTACGCCGCAACCGCAACCACTGCCGATCGTCGATGTGGCCACCCTCAGCGTTCCCGTTCCTCTATCGGGTACGACGACAGGGAAGTCCTCGCTTCCATCGTCACGTCCCGCGAGTCGGGACCAATACCGGCTCCAAGTGGCGGCTTTCCGCACCTACGACGATGCACAGCGGGTGGTCCGCCTGCTCCGCGATAACGGCTATCCCGCGATGATCGCGCAAATGGGCGAGTCCGCGACCACATGGAATCAAGTCGTCCTGGGCCCCTTCCCTTCGCGCGCGGCGGCGCTGAAAGTCGGAATCGCCATCAGAAAGATCGCACCGCTCTCACCTGAAGTGATTCCCCGCCTTGGTCGTTGAACCATATCCGCTCCCGCTGGCACTCATGCCCCTTCCCCACCACGCCCTGACCTTGCGCCAACTCTTGTAAAGCGCGGGCAACGATGCTTTAACCCTTCGACAAACGGGACAGGTCTAATAGGGTTCGGGTTTCGGGA
>JABFSC010000290.1 GCA_013140885.1 Deltaproteobacteria bacterium
GGCTAGGGATCGAACACATCACAGGGCAGGAAGCACGAGGCAAAAGTCAAAAATCCCTCACGCTCGCCACTTCGCACCCGGCACCCACGCAGAGGCGGAGGAGTGTTTTCTCAAAGGCATCGACATCGCACGCAAGCAACAAGCCAAATCGTTGGAACTACGGGCAGCAATGAGCCTCGCCCGCTTATGGCGGAATCAGGACAAGAAGAAGGAAGCTCACAAGCTGTTGGCAGAGATTTACGGCTGGTTCACCGAAGGGTTTGACACGAAAGATTTGCAAGAGGCGAAGATGTTGCTGGAGGAATTGGGAGGTAAATGAATGCAGTATGCTCGCTCGTTCTTCTCTGCTGAGGTCGTTACGGGGAAGGCCCCAGCCTCAGAAAAGCTGTGAGAAGAGTTAGACGCCTCGTGTGGATTGTCCACTTTCGACATTTCTCAGTTCTTGTTGGAGTCGCTCAGAAAGCCATATACGCGCGAGGGTAACGATATCTGTCGTGCGTTGCCGCGCTAGTTTGCTAAGAACAGCTTTCATCGCGGGGGGAACGCGGAGGTCGAGTTTAGCCGTGTTCTCTTCGTACAGGGCTTCTTGCAACAGATGATCGAGATCCGCATGATCTTCCACTAGCTCAGAAACTCCAGCAGCTACCCGCTCGTCGAGGCCGTAGGTGTTCAGCCACTTAACAATCTCCTTCTCCGTTGCGGTTGGAGAAAGCGGAGGAACAGTGGAAGTCCCTTTTGATTTTCTCATCGTTGAAGTCTCTTCTGGTAAAGGCGTTTTTGCGTGTCGGTCATGCGGGCCATGTGAAACACCCGCACACGGGCATCGGGAAGTACACGATACACAATATGCAAATAGTCTCCCGCAAAGTTTCGCCCAAGCAACTCGTAAACGGCTTCGAACCCACGGCGACTGCGATCCTTCAGGTAGCGTCCGGCGAGAAGTTCATAAAAGTCTTCTTCTCTGTAACCATGCGTAAAAGCCGAATCCGCAAAAACCGCGTTTGCCACCGCCACCACTCCCTCATGCGATTTTTCTCTCAGGTTTTGTTCACCCTATCACTAGACGCTCGCTGTCGGAAGCATGAGAGCCATCCTGAGTGAGGAAGAAAAAGGTGAAGAGCAAACTGTTTCTTATCTCCGTGCTACGGTCTCTACAGCACGGAGAGAGGGGAGTTCGCCGGGCGTTGCCTGTCGGACAAACGCCCGTGGATTTTTCTGTTTTCCTTCAATGACTCCGCAGCCAGGTGAGGATCGGCGCCCACGCCACGGTCCGCGCGTTATCCGCCCAAAATAGATCACCATGGGCAAAATCGAGCGGTTGGTCAGGCAGGAGAGTAACATTCAGTGTGGTGACGTCCCGACTCCCCAGCAGCGTCGTCGAGTAGTCGCCGTACTGTCCAAACCCTCCCCTCGCTCCTACGTACAAGACCGGCACTTTCACCTCTGCCAGATGGTCATCATACGGCAAGTCCAGCGCATTGCATTGCAGCGCATTCAATTCGAAGAATTCTCGCCATACCCACCACGAGGGGAATTCCTGATAGAGAGCAAAGAGAGAAGAGGCACGGGTGAAGGTCAGGCCAATTGGCAGTCCGGACACTGAATCAAATTGACCGGCATGAAGATGATAGAAAGGAACGAAAGGAGGGAATGCCGGCGAAAACAGAACCTGCCACGTCAATGTTCCCCCGAATAGTCCCACGGTCCGATTGGTAAATTGTGGGGCGAAGGGTGAGGGCGCATTGGGGGCCGTTTCCGCCAGAAATCCTATTATCCTGGTCTCCCGTTCATCAGTCGGGAAGATTCCGACATCAAGGAACAATGACCGAATCACGCCCGCCCGCGTACAGGCGTCCAAGCGTAACTGTTCGTCATTGGGGCTGAACTTGAAAGCGATATCGACGGGGACCAACCCCTTGACGTGACGATGTCCGCGCGGGAACCGGGTTTCGTCATTGGCATACGCGTAAGTCAGCATCCCACCGTTGCTCCAGCCCACGAGATGCATCTGCTCGAACCCATGCCCGGTCAGCCTCCGTAGGTGGCGGGCCATGCCCAGACTGACGGCAATGTCCTGAATGTTGGTCTCGTAGTTCCAGTCGCGCATGAAAGCAAAGTCGGTCGTCTCAGCAGGGATCAAGGTCGACCGCATGTCCAATCCCCACACATCGAGGCCGCGTTGCGCCAGAAAGATCGCAAAGGACTGCTCACGCGGCACGTGCGCGGACAACAGGCTCGGCAGAAACGAGGTACGGAAGTCTACCGTGGCGCCGTGGAGCAAGAAAACGGGGGCCTGCGAAGCGCGCGGCTTGCAGGGGGCTTTCTCGCGCACGACGCGATACAAGCGAATCAGATCATGCTCACCCGGACCGACTGTGAGCAGAAAAGCATAGACGACGACCTCGCCACTGATCTCCGTGCGTTCGAACGAATCGGCGACGAGATCGACGTTAGCAAACTCCCCTGGTTCGCGCTCCTGCCGTTGGTCATGACTCAGAGCAAGGGACAATTTCCCCTCCATCCGACATGTCTCAGTAGCGGAAGTTGCATTGGCAGCTTGGCTGGCAAAGAGCACAACACCCAGCGCCAGACCAATTCGTAACTTTTTGTGTAGTATGGTCATAGCATGTTCTCCTGTCTGTATGTTGAGGTCACGTTTATCGAAGACCTGTGGCGAAGGTTAGCAATCACCCGCTTCAAGGGTGGGATTCGCGGTTGGTAGTGGGAAGGTCACCAAGGTAAGGTAATATCTCCTAGAGCATTTGCACGGAGGTAAAGTTATGGCTCGTCGCTTGCCGAAGGAGGTG
>JABFSC010000705.1 GCA_013140885.1 Deltaproteobacteria bacterium
AGGGTTGCATGAGGCTCGATAATCGCGCCCATTCTGGTGGACCCTACGTCAAGGCCGACTCCTTTTCGAGCACGACCACCGGAATCTCACGCTTGGTTTTTCGCTGGTAGTCGCGGTAGGGCGGATACACCCGGACCATCTGTTCCCACAGTTGCTCGCGCTCTTTACCCGTCGCCACTCGCGCACGGGCGGTGAACTGCTCCCGCGCAACCTGCACTTCGACGGTCGGGTTGGCAAGCAAGTTCCAGTACCAGGCCGGTTGCGTCGCTGCTCCACCCTTGGACCCTATCACGACATAGGCATCACCCGCCGTACCATAAAACAACGGCGATGTGCGCTTTTCACCCGATTTCCGCCCTACCGTGGTCAGCAACAGGCTGGTGACGAGGCCGACGCCACCACCGACGCTTGAGTCAAACAGGTGACCTTCGGCTCCTCCAGTTTCACGATATTTACGCAAATGCTCGGTGATCCATGCGGGCGTCTTGCCCGCTTCCAGGTCACGTACCGTTTGATCAACATCAACTTTACTCATGGTTTCCTCCTCAAGTGTTGCTCCGCTCCGTTCTCGTTGCTCCAAATGATAGGGACAGTGTGAACCGATCCCACTGATTGTCGCGGTTTGAGCGTCAGCTCGATTATGACCTCTCTCCTTTGCCAGCATGGTCACCGCGACAAGCGTATCACCACATCTACGGGTGAATCGGATACAACCTCAGCGCATTATCCCATAGGATTTTCTTCTTGCTGTCGAGCGACACGCCCGGCAGCGCCATCATCTCTTTCACCGCGACCTCATAACGTCGCCCTTCCGGGTGGCTGAAATCGGTGGCGGTCACAATGTTCTCGTCGCCAAGATAGTCAATGACGTGTTTAATTCCCGGATCATCCGGATCCGCGGCGATGAAGCACTGCCGCTTGAAGTACTCCATGGGATGCAGCTTCAACCCTGGAATATCCAAGCCACGGAAGCCGCCCTGCACACTGGCGGCGAGACGGTCGAGCCAAAACGGTACCCAGCCAGCACCAGACTCTAAATGCACGACTCTCAGCCGAGGATGGCGTTCGAGCACTCCGCCCATGATCAAGGCCGTGCACGCCAACATGTTGCCCATCGTAAAGGCCACTGTCGTTTGCGCCGTCCGCAACCGCGGCAGATAGTCGTAGAGCATCTCGTCAGCGGCAGTGCCCGTGCCAGTATGAACGGCGAGCGGCACGTTCAGATCTTCCAACGCATTCCATAAGGATTCGTAGAAATCATCATAGAGTCGGTGTTCGCCAACTGGCACCGGATTGATGTGCACGGCCTTGAAATCGAACTCCTTTACACAACGGCGTGCTTCGCGAGCGGCTTCTTCCGCATCCCGCAGATCCACGGACGCCGCGCCGAAGACGCGCCCTTCCGTGGCGGAACAAAAATCGTGCAGCCAGTTGTTATAGGCGCGACGATACGCGGCTGCTCTATCCGCTTCGAGGTTGGGAACCGCCGTCGTCAACAACCCAGCCGAGGGATACACAACCATGTAATCGATCCCGGTCCGCTCCATCGCCAGTTTATACATCTCAGGGGGAAATCCCTGACGGGCGAATTCCGCATAGGCATCATCCTGACCGGGTAACGCAATACGTGCCCCCGCGTCGAGCGAGGCAAAATGAGAATGGTGATCAATGGTATTCTTCCCCGTCAGCGGATCACGACCAAAGGGCATCACGTATTCGCCGCCATTGGGTGCGGGAATTCTTAACTCAAAACCGAACGCCAACGGCTCTCCTTGATAATCGGCGCAGGCATACGGCATCCGATCGCGAAACTTGGGCTCCAAGTATTTCTCGAACATGTCGACCGGCTCTAGAACATGAGCATCACTGTCGATAAACGGCAAACGACTAGTCATCACTTCTCCTCCTTAACTTGCTCAATCACGTCACTGCCGATGAAATCCACAATCAATTGCACTGGCTGCGAAGTTTCAAGTGACTGATTGGAAAAAGACCATGCTACTCCTCTCCAAAGAACCGCCGTCTGACGGTCTCATTCACAGGAAGTTCCGGCCCACTGAACCCATGGTCGAGCATCCGGGTCGGATCCTGCGCGATCAATGGCAGCACCCGGGCTCGACGCACTTCGGCCGCGCGGCCTACCCCATGGAACAGCTCTGAAAGCCAGTTGTCCACCAAGTGAACAGCACCAAAGTAGCGGTCGCGTTCCTCGGCATACGCGTGTCCAGCGGCATCCCAGTCGTCGGTACAGCACAAATGATCACGCAGCACACGGACATCCCGCAACGTGATTGAGAGCCCTTGTCCCCAGGTCGGATCAGTAGCCCCGGCGGCATCACCAGCTAGCGCCACGCCTCCTTGGTAGGGGTGGTCAACCCACGTCGCCGCACCGTCAAAGGTGGCTAACGGACCAATCGCTCTCACCCCAGAGTACCATTCAGCCGGTGCTCCTGCCCACACGCATTCCTCGATAAAACGGGGGACGTCGGCTGCCCCTTGTAGGCGGGCCACCCCATCGGTGCGACTGACAAAGTAGGCGCGTACCCGCCCCTGCCCTTGCGGGAACAGTAACGCCTCCTGGCCAAGGGTAAAATTGAATACAATATAGTTCGTATCCTCTGGTGGAAGCGGCATATTCTCAAACATGACCCCGGAAATTAGGAGATGCTCAGGATCATGGTGCACGGGGAACCCGGTCCACTTGCGCACCATTGAACCTCGTCCATCAACTCCTATCACCAGTCGGGCTGGTATCTCTTCGGCGCGTCCGTCTTGCTCAACCACCACCGTTGGCGCTCCCTCACGTCTAACGTTGCGTACGACAGCACCCCGGCGCACTTCAGCCCCCGCATCCGCCGCAGCCTGGAGCACTACTTCTTGCATCGCAGGATGATTCACACCCAGCACGGGTAGTCCTTGAGGAGTCGTGGTCCGGAAATCTCGCTGTTCTGCCTGCAACGGACCTGAATACCAATTCAAATAGGGCAGATCGTGACCGCAGGTACTGCGCAATAGCTCATCTAGACCCAACTCGCGCGCCTCGGCTACGCCCCATGGAGCCATGAATTCTCCACGGACACGGTCCTTGAACTGTGTCTCCCGCTCCACTACCAACACTCGTGCGCCGTGTTCGGCCATCGCCTTGGCCAGAGATGCACCGCCCAAACCACCACCAACTGCGATAATGTCGTAGGTACCGCTCGCCATGAAGTTCCCCTTTTTGTTGTAGTGTGATTTCACAGCCCCGCGAAAAACGCCTTGTTATTTGTGCTTGATATATTCTCGGATCACAGAAACAGGCACGAACCCGAGCGCGACATAGAGCCGTTTCGGCGCCTCGGTCGCAAGGGCTCCAATCAAGACCTGCTCAACCCCCTGATTGCGCACATGGGAGATCGCCCGGTCGATTATCGCTGTCGCGATGCCACGCTTGCGAAAGCCGGGGAGGGTAAACAAATCCTCGACCATGCCCAGCCCATTGGCGCAGAGCACGCCAGCACCATAGGCACAATCCACGCCATCCTCGTGAGCCAGGAAGAACTGATACCCTGGCCATTTTTGACGATAACTGGCGACTATCCCCCGCGTAACTTCCACAGGTATGGGTCTACCCTCAGTACGCGCCCCTTCGGTGTGGTCGTGCCGGACGAGCGTGGAAAGGCCCTGCCAGTCCGCTTCGGTCAGCACTGGGTGGAGGTCAATGTCCCGAGGTTGCGCCCGTAACGGGCCCTCCAGCACGAGTTGGATCGTGGGTGTCAGCTCGCAGTAATCGTCCAATGCCAGCCGCGCTACGAACGCCGGTGGAGTCAGTGGATCGACGACAAAGAGCCGGTGGTGGCAATGCGCGAAAGCCTCGTCTGCACGCTGTAGTACTTGGTCGATTTCTGCTGTCGTGCTCGCACGCACACTGCTGACGTGATTAGCGTCCCACACATCTGGATACGCAGGGTCCCGCACGATACAGCAAAGGGAATCCCGTACGGTCTCGTGGCCCAGGGCACGCTGCCATGCATAGGCAGTGCTCACCCTTTCGACAATGTCCATCGTTTCACCCCTCTCCAAAGAAGCGTCTCCTGACTGTCTCGTTGATCGGTGTGTCGGGACCAAGCCCAAAGAGGTCGGGCATGCGGGAGCCATCTTCCGCATGCAAGGGAAGCGCGCGGGCGCGGCGGGCCTCTGCCGCTGATCCAGTTTCCAAGAAAAGAGTTCTGAGCCAATCTTCGATAGTGTGGATAACATGATAGTGACGGCTGTGTTCTTCCGCGTATGCTTGCCCAGCGACATCCCAATTTTCATGCTTGAGGAGCTGATCGCGCAAAAGCCGAACGCTACGCAACGTAAGAGAAAGGCCTTGTCCAAAGGTAGGATCGCACGTTGCCGCGGCATCGCCGATCAACGCTATTCCAGCTTTATACGGGTACTCAACCCACACATCATCAGCGTCGAATGTCGCCAGTGGTCCGATGGCGTGCGCGGTCGTGAAAAGATCGGCTGCCGCGCCAGTCCGCAAGGATTCAGTAATAAAGCGGGGGAGGTCGGCTTCTCCCTGGAAACGAGGATGCGTGTCTTTGGGATAACCAAAATATGCCCGCACGCGACCATGACCCACGGATGCGAAGAAGACAAGTTGACCAAGGTCTGGTTGCATCACCTCGATCCAGGTGTCAGGTGGAACAGGAACATTTACCAGAAGGACTCCCGCGAACAGCCGTCGTTCCGGATCGCACTGAAGGTCAAACCCTGCCCATTTGCGTGTGAGCGAGGCGCGACCATCGGCAGCTACGACCAAGCGAGCCCCCAGTTCAGTCGTCTTTCCGTCCTGCTCGATGGTCACCGTTGGCGACATCCCTGATTGCACGGCACGAACAGATGCAGCGCGGCGCACCTCTGCGCCAGCGTCTGCTGCTGCCCTCAGGAGCACCTCTTGCATCTCGGGGTGATAAAATCCAAATAGCGGAGAATGATGAGGGGTTGTAGCCACAAAGTCTCGACGATCAATTAACGTCGCGCCCACGTAGGTATCCCACCAACGAACTTCCACTGCACATGTCTCACGTAGCAGATCATAAACTCCCAGCGCACGCGCCTCGGGTACTCCCCATGCGTGCATACCCTCTCCACGCACCCGATCCCTAAACTGCTTCTCTCGCTCCACGACCAGCACTCGTGCGCCATGTTCCGCCATCGCTTTGGCTAGAGCTGAGCCACCCAAGCCACCGCCAACGGTGATGATGTCGTAGGTATTGTGCGCCATGAAAGTCCTCCTTTTCTCGCGAAGGGTTAGCTGAGCGCATTGAGATATTTCCGCAACAGAAAGTTGCGATGCCCGCGTGGATGGTCGTCCACGACTGCCAGCACCTCAAACCCGTGTCGGGCATAAAACGCGGGCGCTTGGAAACTGAACGTCATCAGCAGCATCCGCGTGCAGCCACGCCGACGTGCTTCTTGCTCCGCTGCCTCGAACAGTTCCGTCCCCAGCCCCTGTTTCCGCCGCGATTCCTCGACCCAAAACTGGCGAATCTCACAGCACTCCCCCCAGGTATTCCCGCAGATTCCCGCGACGATGCGATTCTGTTCGTCTCGTACGAAAATCGCCAAATATGCGCCATCCGTGATGCCCGTCACGCTGGTGTTGAACTCGTAAAGGCGATCTTCCAGATACTGCACGTCGTTTGGCGTCGGCTCCGTGTCAATGACAAATTCGCGAGCATTCATTACATCTCCTCATCATTGTTCGCTCACACTTCAACGCATCGCGCCAAGCCGGGTAGGGTGGGTCGTGACCCACCCTACCCTTTCTTTGGTTTCTTGGTTTCATGTATCTCAAATCGCAAGCGGACGGCGGTCCCACGCACGGGATCGTTAGGTGGCGTCCTTACGAAATGCAGGAAGAACGTCTTCAACGTATCCTTGGAGCGCCTCCCAATCGAAGGGCGCACGTAGGGCGATAGTGACTCGCGAGGCTCCGGCATCGAAGTACTGTCCCACCTGCTCAATCGCCTGCTTTGGGGTGCCAAACAGCATACCGCCCTTGAGCATCTCTGCCTGCGATCCCCATTGGGTGAGAAAACGCTGACGTTCGGCCTCAGCGGCTGTGGCGTCTGTCTTGAGAAAAAACCCCACATTCACCGTGCGGGTGAGCGTAGCCGGATCGCGCCCTTCTTTTTCACACCACTGGTTGAGGACCTGATTTTTGTTGCGAAAGACTTCTGGTGAAACGTAGGGGATATTCCACCCATCGGCATACCGAGCGGCGGTGCGCAGGGTCCGTTTCTCTCCCCCGCCGCCAATCCATAACGGAAGGCGGGCTTGGAGGGGTTTAGGGTTGCAGCGCGCGTTCTGGACCTGAAAATATTTGCCTGCGAAGGTGGTGGAACTTTGCGTGAGCAGCCCGCGAACGATCTGCACAGTCTCGTCGAGTTGATTGTGGCGCACTCCCATCGCCGGGAACGGAAGGCCGTATTCACGGTGCTCCAGCTCGTACCAGCCTGCTCCCAAGCCCACCTCTAGGCGGCCGTTGCTCACATGGTCAATCGTGGCCAAAGCCTTGGCCAGCACCGCTGGATGCCGGTACCCGATGCAAAACACGAGGCAACCTACCCGCACCGTGCGCGTGTCCGCCGCCAGTAACGTGAGGGCGGAGACCGTCTCGAAACACGAGCCGTTGCCGTCAATGAACGGGGCTTCATAGAAGTGATCCCAGACCGAGAGCCAATCGAACCCGGCCTGGTCGACATACCGCCACAGGCGGCGCAGTTCGTCCAACGAACAGTTCTGTTGCCCAGCGTGAACTCCGAACGTGCGCGCCAGCGTAGGCTTCCCTCCTGTGATGTCTGCTGCCACGTCTGAGACGAGATCCGACTTTTTGCTGGCACCCGCCGGGGCCGCCTGTGCGAGCGGTGATGTGGAGAGCGGTCCGACCAAGGTAGCAGTTGCCGTTACTACACCCGCGCTCTTGATGAAATCCCGCCGGGACATCTGACGTGCGGCCATACATTCCTCCTTTGCGCCCTCAGGATTGGCTCCTGGAATTCAGCCGTGTAAGGTCGGTCGTGACCCATCCTACCTTTTTCTTGGGTTCATCACTTCAGTTTCTCTCGAAAATCTTCCCGGTCCACGACCGCGCGGCCAAGTCAATCTCACCTTCGACAGCGAAGGTCCGGCCATCGGAGATGTCGATCAACTCCTGTAAGCGCCATTTGTGGCGGCCAATACTCTCAAAGGTCCCCTGACCGTTGCCAGTGAGGGTGTCGCCATTCTCCAGGTACGCCGCCGCGCACACGCTAAAGGTTCCGCTCTTCGCTCCCACGCTCACGAACGTAGCCGTGCGCAAGATGGCGCCAAAGGCTGCCGAAGTTCCTTCGAAGTTCCCTTGCACGAGCACACTCCCCCCTGGTCCAGGAGTTAAGGTGATGGATGTGGCCTTGAGCGAAAATTCCCCGACCTGTTTTCCTGTTGCCATACTCTGCTCCTCCTTTGAAACGAGTTTCTTTAGGGTTACATTTCTCGAAGCGTAAATAATGCCCGAACAAATTGTTCACACAGACTGAACACCTTCAGGACATGCCCTGTTAGGGCCCACGGGGCCACTGTTCCTGACCGAGGATACGGACAAAGAACGTTACCAACTCCTCCACAGACGAAAATCTGCTCGACTGACCAGACAACACATGCTCCACCCGGCCAGTGAAACGGTCGCGCTCCAAGTTTGCTTCGACCCGGAACTGCACGACGAAGGCACGGTGGACTGGCAACGAGGGCTGTTCCTTGAGTGGTTGTGACATGGCGGGGCTCCGCGGCTGCATGCGGTTTTGATTGCACTCCTGTTCAGCTTGTGTGAGAACATTACCGCTGGTGGACGTGCGAAGTCTTGAGAAAATTCTGAAATTTTTATGAGCGAGTTATGAGAACGAGAGAGAGACCAAGGCGATAGGCTGCAGGCTCAGGGGGGGGAAAAGACGGAGCAGTACGATGGAGAGCAAAAAAGAGAGACGCCAGAGAGATGGGGCAGAGAAAAATCGAGACCTTCCACCTCCGTTACGACTAGAGATTGGGAACGCCCAAGCGTGGCAGGGCGAGCAGCTCCTCAAGCTCACGCCCAAAGCTTTTGCCGTGCTGCATTATCTCAGTACCCACGCCGGGCGCTTAGTCACCAAAGACGAATTGATACAGACCATCTGGGCCGACGCCATCGTGACCGACGGCGTCCTCGCGACCAGTATTCGCGAGTTGCGCAAGGCGTTACACGATGACGCACAGCGACCGCGATACATTGAAACCGTACATCGGCGGGGATACCGCTGGGTCGCGGAGACGAGAGACTGGAGACTAGAGACTCGTCCCGTCTTCCCCCTAGTCTCAAGCCCTCGGTCTCAAGCCTCACCCCTCGTGGGTCGTGAAGCCGAACTGACGCGACTTCGCCAACGGGTGTGATTAAAAGTGCGGGGTTGTGTCAAATACAGCGATTTGCCGTGATCTCTCCCAGGCACTCATAACGATTATTTTTTTATGGCCCGCCGTCGCTACTCAGGTAAAACAAGACCTCTAACTCCTTGATAACTATAGGGTGTGCTTTGGAAAGCCCGTCAAAAACAGCCTCCTAGAGGAGTTTTGGTGAAAACGCGTAGGTCAGTGATGCGGTAGTTTCACTGAGTTCAGATACCTGAGTAATTACAATGTCTTGACGAATGCCCCGCACTTTTAATCACACCCTTCGCCAACAGTTAGCCAAGGCATTCAATGGAACCCGCCAACTCCTCTTCGTCACTGGTGAGCCGGGGATCGGCAAGACGACGCTGGTCGAAACATTTTTGTGCGGCATCCATAGTCCAAGGTCCACAGTCCAAGATCCGCAGCCTCCCAATACTGCCCCCCGGACC
>JABFSC010000591.1 GCA_013140885.1 Deltaproteobacteria bacterium
GATGAGTCTGGCCCGCCTATGGCAGCAACAAGGTAAGCAGCACGAAGCTCACCAGATGTTATCCGAAATCTACCACTGGTTCACCGAAGGGTTCGACACGAAAGACCTGCAAGAAGCCAAGGCGCTGTTACAAGAATTGGCTGTCAACAGGGAGTGAACGACTCCGCCGCAACCAGAGGAAGGAAAAGGAGGTGATGTGATTTGAGGGTATAGAGCAATCTCGTGAATCCAGACGTGAACACAGAGAGGACCAGAACACTTGAACCGACAACCACCAAAAGGAGAAAATTTATGCCTCGGAAAAATTTCATCACGCATCGTATCTCATTCTCTGTTCAAGCAATCAGTGCTTTTGCCCTTGCGGGTCTTATGGTTTTGTTGGGCGGGAGCGAAGCCTCAGCTCGGAGCTGCAGAACCGTCTATGGTCATTTTATCAACCAAGTGTTGGTGCCGCCTCCGACCTGCACCTCTCCCGTGAATACCTGCGTGCGCGGCAGGGCCATCGGTGGGCTCAGTGGGGATTTTTTTGCCACTATCACCAGCATCACCCCGTCGATAGACACTGCGGTGACGGCAGTTGTCTTTGAGACCGCGGACCTGGTTCTCCACACGAAAGATGGGGATCTGCTGATGAAAGAGGCCGCCGCCTATAATGGGGATCCCAACGGCCACGGCGACCTCGGCGATGTGGTCACAGTCGTGGGGGGCACGGGGAAGTGGGTCGGGGCCACCGGACGCCTGCGAGTGTGGGGGAATCTCACCCCCAGTGAGAGTGACGTGAATTACGATGGTGAAGTCTGTCGCCCGTAGGGAGAACGCACTAACGCACCACGTGAGGAAACGAACCATTCGAGGTCAGGAAACTCGGAGCAACCCGAGTTTTCCTGCCCTCGATTTCCGCCGGAATTGGTTTCTTGCAGGCTGCGATAATCAAAGTGTTCGTCGCGGCGACTTCCGCATCACGGCGTTCCTTATCGTCTTCGGCCAGACTATGATGCTCGAATCCTAAGCGCAGCCAGCGAGGTACCTCTATGTTGGAATCAACGCCGGACATCAGTATCGATTACGATGCCCTCATCACCGAGGATGACACGCCCGTGGACAATATCCCTTCCGAGAAACAACAGCGCTTGTTGACTGAACCTCTGTATAGTTCCTGGCAAGGGCCGGGTGAGCAACGCCCGTTTCTCGCCGCGGCCAACATCGGGGTCTTCTCTCAGACGGAGCTTCCCGCCATCGTGCCGGATGTGTTTTTGAGTCTGGATGTCGCGGTGGCGCGGGATTGGTGGCTCAAGAAACATCGCTCGTACTTCATTTGGGATGTGGGTAAACCACCCGACCTCGTGATCGAGATCGTCTCCAACACCGTCGGGAACGAGAATGGCGAGAAACGCAAAAAGTATGCGTGGATGCGAGTGCCATTCTACGTGATCTATGATCCGCGACTCGAGGTGATGGAAGAGGCGCTCACCGTGTATGAGTTGCGGGACCTCCAATATGAGCGGCGGGAGAACCGACTGTTTGCTTGTCTGAAGCTGGGACTGACCCTGTGGGAAGGGGAGTTTGAGGGCAAGGTGGACACCTGGTTACGGTGGACGGATGAGCAAGGGAAGCTCATTCCCACCGGTAAGGAACGCGCCGAGCAAGCAGACCAACGCGCCGAGCAAGCGGACCAACGCGCGGAACAGGAGCGGCTACGCGCCGAGCAGGCGGACCAAAGAGCCGAACAGGCAGACCAAAGAGCCGAGCACCTTGCCGCCTTACTCCGCCAAGCGGGGATAGTTCCGGATCAGAAGTAAGGCGATTTCTCGAAATGAATATCCCGTTTCTGGGTAGCCTGGATGGAGCGAAGCGGAATCCAGGTTCCGCGCAGAAACCCCGGATTCCGCTCCGCTCCATCCGGGCTACATGGGATAATCTTTTCCGGAAATCACCGAACGCCACGATAGTCCCTCATTGTCTTCATCGAATCCCGAACCCTCTCGTACGCGCGTGGGCCAGCTGGCTCGTCCAGTAGTGTGCTCAATCTCTCCCTTGACGCTGTATCCCCTGGGTTGTATCTCCACAGGGCACTCGTGCGCCGTTCCCTCCGTTGCCGAAACAAGTCAGAGCGGATGCGTGGAACGGCAACTGACAACATGAAGGAGGGACTACATGGCCACGTATGATTTGATTCTTCGCGGCGGGATGATTGTTGATGGGACACGGCTGCCGCGCTACCGCGCCGATATTGGTATCAAGAATGGCCGCATCGCCAAGATTGGCCGCCTCGCCGCCCATGAGGCCACCAAGACGATTGACGCCAGTGGGCTCGTCGTCGCCCCTGGCTTTGTGGACCTGCACACGCACTATGATGCCCAAGTCTATTGGGATCCCTACTGCTCTATTTCAGGCTGGCACGGTGTGACTTCCGCCGTGATCGGCAATTGTGGCTTCGGCTTTGCCCCGGTCCGTCCCGAAGAACGGGATCGGTCCATGCTCACCATGACCCGCGTCGAAGCGATTCCCTATGCGTCGATGAAAGAGGGGATGCCGTGGGATTGGGTCACCTTCCCCGACTATCTCAACAGCATTGAGCGCACGCCGAAAGGGATCAATCTGTTACCTTACGTTCCCGTGGCGCCGATTATGATTTGGGCGATGGGATTGGACGGCGCCAAGTCCGGCAGAATGCCCACTGAGAAAGAAACCCAGGAAATGTGTCGCCTCATCCATGAAGGCATGGATGCTGGTGGCTGTGGCTGGTCGTCGCAACGACTCGGTGCCAATAGCATCCAGATGGACTACGATGGCACACCGATGG
>JABFSC010000335.1 GCA_013140885.1 Deltaproteobacteria bacterium
CGCGCACCCAGCTTCTCCCGCCTCTGCCCGTCCTTATCCGCAGAGCCGCTCAATCTCCTTAATGGTCTAACGGCTGGGAGCTAGAGCGGGGTCACAGGATGTTCTCCCGGAGTTATTGAGCAATTACTCTTATCGATTGCGTCGTCGTTTAACCTCCCACCCTTCCGTCTTTCATGCTCGGCGAGCACTTTCGCCTTCGTCGGCGCGAGCACGCAATCAAAACGGCGTAGCACGGTCATCGGCAACATCACGCGCTCGTATTGCGGTGGACGGTACGGCCCGCGCAAGAGGTCCGCGATCTGCCATATAAAGTTCGTCAGTTCGTGATGGTTCGCCATGGTGGGGTAAACTACCGGAGAGAGGGAAAAATTGCCAATTCCAGCCTCCCGCGCAAGGAACGTTTTCCAGGATAACAGCCGCACTCCCGATTCCCACCGAATTCCCCCGCGCTATACTGACGACACCGCCGAAAGGAGGAACGACGTGGCACTATCGGACGAGATTGAACAACAGACGCAGGTGATTGGTCGAGAGATTTTCGCGCGGTTGCATACCGAAGCGCCCTCGGTGTTTCACTTCTCTTGGTGGGATGAAAAGATTCTCGAATGGTGCATGCGTGACGAAGCGCTCAAAGTGCGGATGTTTCGCTTTATCGATGTCCTGCCCATGCTCAAGACGGGGGAGCAAGTCGCGCGGCATTTGCAAGAGTATTTTCGCGATCACCAGGAGCTGTTTCCCATCGCGGTCCAATGGGGCTTGAATGTCGCCTCGCTCGGTACCGCTCCGGCTCGTGCCGTCGCGCTCGCCGTGCGACGCAATGCCACCCGCATGGCGCAACGGTTCATCGCTGGCGCGACACCCGGAGACGCGCTGACCGCGATTCGCAAGCTCCGTCGTCAATCCCTCGCTTTTACTCTTGATCTGCTCGGCGAGGCAACTCTTAGTGAGGAAGAAGCCACGGGCTACGAGCATCGGTATCTCGAGCTCTTGTCCTCATTAAGCACCACGGCGGAGAGTTGGGAGCCGGTCGAGTTGATTGATACCGACCACACCGGACCGATCCCACGCGTCCAGGTGTCCGTGAAGTTGACGGCCCTTTATTCCCAATATGATGCCATTGATCCCGACCACTGCGCCGCCCGCGTGAAAGCACGGCTCCGCTCCATTTTGCGTAAGGCTAAGGAAGTCGGGGCCTCTGTCACCGTGGATATGGAACAGTATCGCTATAAGGACCTGACCCTGCGGATTTTCCGGGAGATTCTTGATGAGGAGGAGTTTCGCGCCTGGTCGCACGGCGGCATCGTGCTGCAAGCCTATCTGCGGGATACCGAACAAGACCTGCACGACCTGCTGGCCTGGGTCAAGACGCGCGGCACTCCTGTTGGCGTGCGGCTCGTGCGCGGTGCGTACTGGGACTATGAAACGGTCGCCGCGCAACAACGCCATTGGCCGATTCCGGTCTTCACTGGCAAGTGGGAGACCGATCGCAATTTCGAGCGTCTCGTGACACTCATCCTCGACCACGCCGCCTTGTTACGTCCGGCGATCGCCACGCACAACATTCGTTCGCTTGCGTATGCGTTAGCCACGGCGCGACAAGTGGGACTTCCCGAACGCGCCGTGGAGTTCCAAATGCTCTATGGGATGGGTGATGCCATCAAGGCGACCTTGGTGCAGTTGGGACAGCGCGTGCGGGTCTATGCGCCGTTTGGAGAGTTACTGCCGGGCATGGGCTACCTGGTGCGACGGCTGTTGGAGAATACCTCGAACGAGTCCTTTCTGCGCCAAGGCTTTGTCGAGCATACCGCCATTGCGGAGTTACTGCGTAGTCCCGATGAACATCGTCTTGAAGAAGGCGCTTCGGCGGAGCGCTTCGAGGTTGCCGCTCACGGCCTGTTCCATAACGAGCCAGAATTGGATTTCGCTCAGGCGGACGCGCGCGCGCGTTTTCGCGAGGCGCTTGCGCACGTGCGCACCCAGCTTGGCCGCACGTACCCGGTGGTTATCGACAACCAAGAACTCACGACCACGGCGGAGATTCTTTCCCGCAATCCTTCCCGGCCAGACGAGATTGTTGGCCGAGTTGCCCAGGCCGGGATTCCTGAAGCGGAACGCAGCGTCACCGTCGCCCTGGGCGCACTCCCCGCATGGCGCGCGATGCCTGCCGCGGAACGCGCTGGTTTTCTTTTTCGCGCCGCGGACGAGATGCGCGTGCGGCGTCTCGAGTTGGCGGCCTGGGAAGTGCTGGAAGCCGCGAAGCCGTGGCGAGAAGCCGATGCCGATGTGTGCGAAGCCATCGACTATCTCTCGTATTATGCGCACGAAATGCTACGGCTGGCCCCGCCGCGCCAGATGGATGACCTCCCCGGTGAGGTCAATACGTATGAGTATCAATCACGTGGAGTCGCCGTGGTCATCGCGCCGTGGAACTTTCCACTGGCGATTCTGACTGGGATGACCGCCGCCGCCCTGGTAGCGGGCAACACGGTCATTCTGAAACCCGCCGAGCAGACCTCCGTGGTCGCCGCCAAACTGATGGGGATTTTTCGTCAGGTCGAGTTGCCCAGCGGAGTGCTGAGTTATCTCCCTGGAATTGGAGAAGAGGTCGGTGCGCACTTGGTCACCCATCCGCGGGTCAATGTGATTGCTTTCACCGGATCACAAGCAGTGGGGCTTCAGCTCAATGCCGTGGCGGCTCAGACCCGCGAAGGCCAACGGGGGATCAAGAAAGTGATCGCGGAGTTGGGGGGCAAGAACGCGATCATCGTCGATGATGATGCCGATCTTGATGAAGCCGTG
>JABFSC010000216.1 GCA_013140885.1 Deltaproteobacteria bacterium
GACTGGGGCTGGTTGGGGAGTGCGCAGAGCAAGCAACGGCGCTTCCTGCGCCGCGTGACGCTGTATCGGCCCGGCGAAGAGACGATTATTCTGCTGACCGACTTGCTTGACGCCACGCTGTTTCCCGCGACCGATCTCCTGGCCCTCTACTTGGCCCGGTGGAGTATCGAGCGGGTGTTCCAGCAAATCACGGAAGTCTTTCATCTCCAGACGTTGATCGGCACCACGCCGCAGGGCACGGTCTTTCAATTTGCCTTTTGTGGCGTACTCTACAACCTGGTGCAGGTCGTGCGGGCCTATGTCGCGACGGCCCAAGCGCGGCCGGGGCCGACGATCTCCACGGAATTGCTCTTCGACGATGTGCAGCGCCAACTCGTGGCGGTGACGGAACTGGTGCCGGCGGAGCAGCTGGCCATTGTGGTGCCCGTGCTGCCGACCGAAGAGGCTCTGCGGGCGCAGCTCACGCGGCTGTTAGGCACGATCTGGACGCCGCGCTGGCTCAAGCAACCGACCACGAAACGGAAAGCCCCGGCGCTACGGACACCGACGCGGGGCAATCACACTTCGGTCTTCCGTGTTATCACGGGGTATCACAAACAAAGAGTGAATCCTTTGCTCAAATGATCTTTACTGCAGTGGCCCCAATCCCCGCGCGGCGATAGCGGTTGCGGAGCCCGCGGACAGCGAGATTGACCGTCGGGACGAAGCGGTCAAACCGATGGCCCGCCCACATAAAGTCCGGTGCGACAAAATTGATCGTGATTTCTCCGAACGGCAACCGATACCGCCCAGAGCCCAACACCGCCTCCTCTCCCGCCGATGACGTAAGCCCCTCGGTCAGTCCGCGATTGTAGAGGTCATACGCCAACCGCAGACGCGGATCGGCGGGGGAGCGCACGCCATCCTCTGGTGTCTCTGGAAACAAGAAGGCGTAAGCGTACACCGCTGCGGCAAGCGCATACGACCGGACCTGTTCGGCGGCGTGTGGGGTGGCATCCTCCGGCGGGCACGCCCACCCTTTCCGTGGTTGGCAGTGGGGCGGCGAACCCTGCTTTTGCTGTTCCGCATGGAGAAAGCTCAGCTCAGCTAAGGCGAAGAGGCGATTATTCACCTGGTCATTGTTCAGCGCGGTGAGCGCATGACCATGCAGCGCCACCAGCGCCGCCGCCGGGTCATGCTCGAACTGTTCGCCCAGGTTCAAGCGCGACAGCACCTGGGCGGTGTATTCGCTGGCGGTTCCGGTTGCCACGGCGTTGGCGGTCAGCACGCGATAGGCATCTTGCGTATCCACCCGCTGGACCCCGACCGGCGTGGCACAGGAGGTCAGCAACAGCACCCCAAGAATCGGTGGCCATGGTCTCCATCCGGCAGCCTGCGAGGATTTCTGTTGCCTATGGGAGGGTGTCGTCATTTTCAATGGAGAGCCAAATGGGCTGAATACCGACACTCAGGAGAGAGACACCAAACACCGCTTGGTTCCGCGCTTCGTCGAGCACTGCGGCGGAAACCCGTCCCCCACCGGCTTAGAAACTTTCATGGTTGAGCACTGGTCTTCGCGGACAGCCGTCGAGCAAGCGCGGATACGGTCCAATACAACAGCACGGCATTGACGAAGATCCCGAGCAACAAGACGACGTAATTGAACACCAGCGAGTCCATCCCAAACCTGTCCACGAGCGACCCCAGCGCGAGAGTCCAGGGGAACGCGAACAAAGCCAGGAAAACGCCCGCCAACGACTCGTCTTCTTTTGCTAGCAGGGGCAGCGCCGCCGCCGCGAGCGACAGCAGCACGTACACGGCGGTGAGCACCATCGCGGCTTTCGAGCGTCCGCGCGAAGTCACACTATTTGCTTGATCTCGTGCGTCGCCCATAGCGTACACCCAATCACCCGCCGTTGATCACGGCATCCGGGATAACATAGAAATAGAAGTCATTGACACTGATTGACCAATCGTCACTCTGCTTCTCGGAGGTCACCTTCTCTTTGGGATCGCGGCTGGTCACCGTGGCGCCCGCGAAGGTGAGCACGCGCAACTGGTCTTTGTGCACCGTGACGTCAAAGCCGGGCGCGGCGAGATGCACCTCGGCGTGTCCAGGAGCGCCGCGGATGACGCCGAACGAACATTGCGCCGACCCTTTCGGGTCCGTACCCACCGAACAGGGCACCTTGCCGGTCGCGTGGTAGGGCGTGCCCTCCACCTTGGCATCCGCGTCGGCGGAGATGCCGACCGCTAAGGTGTACTTCGCCGTCTCGTTGCGACGCGCGGCGCTGCGCATCAGGTAGACCCGAACCTTGTAATCGCCATCGGCCGGTAGTGTTCCCGTCCACTCGTTCCCCGCGGAGGAGCCGACGAACAAAGCGGCTTCCGAGCCGGGCGGCAGGACATTAAAGTAGTTAGCGCCGTTGTTGGTCTTGAGTGTGACGCGCATCGTCTGACCCGCTTTCGCGCCGAGGACATAATCGCGGATTTCGTCTCCTTTGAGAGTCCCCTTCATGGTCGATGAGGACTTGCCCGATGCGAACTGTACACGCTTAGTGATGATGCCATCCTGGGCAAGAGCCAGATCGATAAAAGAAGTCACAAAGAACAACAGCGGCACGAAACCACTCAGTTTCATTCTCATCGCTTCCTCTCTCTTACCGTCTGGCCTTGAATTCCGCCTCACAGCCATGATCCACCCAGACCCCATGTCGGTCCTCTCCCCAGCTACTCCCCCGCACGCAACTGGCGTCGCTCAGTTGGCGTTCAAGTTTGATCCTGCGCGCTCTTCCGCCTGGCACCGGACAATGGTTGTAACCAAATTGCTTGGATTTGCAGGTGAACGTTCTTTCACCGCCATCCCAATCCCCACCATCACTACCACCACTCCCGCCTCCCCAATCCCAATGCCGTTCCTTCACGGCAAATACCGCACGACACCCGTTGCGCACCCAAAGGCCACTGCCATCACCATCGCTTCCCCAAGTCTCATACTCTCTACACGGCGTTTTGCTGAGTTGTTGGCGCAACTCCACTCTGCCCGTCGTGTAGGTCTGGCAATAAGCATAGCGGTTATTCTCCGATTCACACTTGATAGTCCGGCGCCCGCCTGCGCCCCATTGCGCGAACACGAGAGTAGGAGCGAACATCATCACTGCTAGTGTCGCGGTCAAAACAATCTTTCTCATCGGACCCTCCTTGTAAAAAATATGTAAATCTCTTGCGCGCCTTGAGAAGAGGACCAGGGAAGGACAGCGGCGCGTTTCTCCTTCCGGCGGAACGCCATCTCTTCCCGCGGTTTAGTCATAGAGGAATCGTTCAGCCTATCGTTCAGATTTCGGTTCAGATTATATTCAGATTATGAGCTTCGGCGGAGTGTGCATCTGCCTCTATCTGAACAGAAATCTGAACTCTCGCTGTCTATGCCTGAACCATTGCGCCGTGTAAGGATTTATCATCTCGTCATAAGGTTCTCAAATTGAAACGACTCCTCGCCTTGCCCATTGTTGTCTGCGTCTTGCTCGGCATGATTGTCTGGGGAGCGTTGGCGATTGCCTACTCGGACGTTTCCCCGGCCTCGCTCCGTACCATCCTGAGCTGGACGTTTGCCCTCGGTAGCATCGGGGTACTCCTCTTCCTCCGCCCCCGTCGCCGGGCCGTGGTCGTATTTTTGACGGTCTTTGCCACTGTGCTCCTGTGGTGGCTGTGGATTCCTCCATCACAAGACCGCGACTGGCAGCCCGATGTGGCCGTGTTACCGAGCGCGGAAATCGACGGCGACCGGATCACGATTCGCAACATCCGCAACAATGACTATCGCAGCGAAACGGATTATACGGTGCGGCATTACGACAAGACGTTCGCCCTCTCTCAGTTACGGACAGCGGACTTGTTCATCTCCTTCTGGGGCTCGCCCTACATCGCGCACACCATCCTGAGTTTTGGCTTTGGCGGTGACGACTACGTCGCGATTTCCATCGAAACCCGAAAATCCAAGGATGAAGAGTACTCAGCGATCAAGGGCTTCTTCAAGCAGTACGAATTGATCTATGTGGTGAGTGACGAGCGCGATGTGGTGCGCTTGCGCACCAACTATCGCGGGGAGGACGCTTACCTGTATCGCTTCACTGTTCGGCCTGAGCTCCTCCGCGAGGTCTTTCTTGACTACGTGACCTCCATCAATCGTCTGCACGAGCACCCGGAGTGGTACAACGCGCTCACGCACAACTGCACCACCACCATTCGCGGGCATGTGGTCCCGCATACCGTCACCCACCGATGGCCAAGTTGGAAGCTGCTCGTCAACGGCTATTTGGACGAGCGGCTGTACGAAATAGGAGCGGTGGACCGGAGTCTCCCCTTCGCCGATTTCAAAGCGCGCAGTTCCATCAGCGACCGCGCCCAAGCGACGGGGGACGTAGCGGCTTTTTCGCGGACCATCCGCGCCGGACTCCCAGGCATGAGCAAGGAGGTGCAGGATGAGCACTGAGACGGGGGGCGCGTGTAAGAATTCCGTTGCCTATTTCTGTAACCGTTCTACTGAAGAACGTATGACGTTCCTCAACACCCTATCGTTCAATCAAGGAGGAAGATTGTATGACAAAACGTGACATGACATTGGCGGGGATCATGGTCGTCGGCGTGTTGAGCAGTTCACTTGTGTTCGCCCAAAGTCAAGAAAAGCCCCACCAAGAGACCCAGCAGATCGATCGCTATATCGCGATGCTCAGGACCGATCTGACGGCGCAAAAAACGTCGATCGTTGTCAGCAACATGCACTTGACCGCGGCGGAAACGGAAGCGTTTTGGTCCGTGTACCGGAAATACACAAAAGAGCAGGATAAGGTGGGAGATGCAAAAGTGGCGGTGATTAAGGAGTACGCGACATCGGTGAATGATATCGACGACAAGAAAGCCAAAGCGTTGACGGCCAAAGCGCTCAAGGTAGAGGAGCAGCGGCTGCGGGTCATCAAGAAATTTATTGGCGAGTTTGGCAAAGTGCTCTCGGCGAAGCAAGTGGCACGATTCTTCCAATTAGAGATACAGATGCAACGTATGGTCGATCTGCAAGTGGCGGCGGCGCTGCCCTTAATCGAGTAAGCAATGGTCAAGATAGTTTTGATGAGCCGCCCATACTCCAGTGTCATGGTCAAAACAAGCTTTCTCATCGTCACCTCCTCGTAGAAAAATTAGGAGCCTCTCTTGCTCCACTTGAAAATACGGCTCCAACCGGGGTTCCATCCGCACGCGGCGGCATTGCCTAGCGAATGCCCTGCCCAATGGCCAAGCAGGGGGATTTTGGGCCGCGCTTTCTCCTTCCGTGGCAGGAAAAATATCTTTCCCCACGGTGTAGGCATCGAGAAATAGTTCAGGGTGTCGTTCGGTTTTTGTTTATTAGATGATGAGGTTCGGCGGAGTGAGCATCCGCTTTAATATGAACAAAAAACTGAACTATCGCGGTCTATGCCTGAACCGTTGTGCCATGTAAGTATTTTTCCTGCCAACAGTGCAGGGACGGAAGGGAATTAAATGGGTCGTCATTTCCTTCACTACGACAGAGAAGACGTGGAGATTTTATCAAGGAGGATGGAATGAAACACTTACTATGGCGATCTGCTCTGACCATGGTCCTCACGGTCTGGCTCTGCGGCGCACCGGCCGGCGCTCAGCAAGCCGCTGAAGAAGCCGACCCGAAGGCCAGCACCAACACACCGGAAGCCAGTACGAGTGACACGGAGATCGAAAAAGAAGCAAAAGAAATTCTCACACGCTGGGCCAGCGCGCTTGCTAAAGCGCCGCGCTTCAGTGTCACGGTAGAAACCGGTTACGATACTGTCCAGCCCTCGGGCCAGAAGGTCGAGTTCGGGTCGACCCGCAAGTTCACTTTCCTCCGACCAAACCAGATGCGTCTCGACATTGAGAATAGGGACGGTTCGCATCGGGGCTTCCGATTCGACGGGAAAACCATTGGCGTTTTTGACGTCGAGGAGAAAGTGCATGCGACGGCGGAGAAACCCGGGACTTTTGAGGAGGCGGTGAATAACACTCCGAATACCCTCTTCGCGCTCTCGGAGCTCTCGTTTTATTACGCCAAGGAGAGCGGCAAGCGAGAGTACTACCTGGCGGCGGCTGTCTATGCGTTTGCGTTTCTGTTCCCAGACGGAGCAGGGGTACCGCCCGACCCCATCGACCCGCGCTTGCGAGCGGCCTGTGACCTCTATAGCCGTGGCCTCACGCAAGGACTGCTAGCGGACGATGGTGAAGAGGTCGAAGTGAAGGCCGGAGTATTTCCGCTGCCTTTCGGCTCACTGACCGTCACCTTCAACGACTCCCAACTGCACTGGGCGAGCGACCGACGGCTCACCGATTTTGTTCCCGCGGCTGACTTGGAGATCGGAGGTCTCAACAACCGGTACCGTCGCCCGGGCATTGGCGCCCCCCTGGCTGCGAGTACCGTGTTGCTCCATTCTGCGAGTCACGTGAATGACTTCGTGGCTCCGAAGGTCAAGGTTCCTGTCAATCTGTTTTTGCGTATCACGCAGCCCAGGCAAGGCCTGGCAAGTGGGCAGTTGCGTGGGGAACTCGAACTGCGCGCGGATACGGATGCCGATTTCGTACGTGTTGATGACCGGGACCTCCCCTTGGAGTTCGATCCAACCGCAGCTCTGGCCTACCAACTCAGCGAGTCCACCCTGTGGACGCGCGAATTGTGGGGCTTTTTCCTAGGAGATTTACTGCGGGTGGAGCAGGCGACCAACTTGGCGGCGCTCTCGCCGTACCGGCCAGGGCGCATTCCGGTTATCTTCGTGCACGGGACGGCATCGAGCGCGGCCCGGTGGGCGGACATCTATAATGACCTGTGGGGCGATCCCCGCATCCGGGACAACTTCCAGGCGTGGTTCTTTACATACGATACGGGGAATCCGATCGTTTATTCGGCGGCCCGGTTACGGCAAGCGCTGCGTGCCGTGGCGCGGCAGTTCGATCCGGAGGGCAAAGACCCGGCCATGCAGCGCATGGTGTTGATGGGCCACAGTCAAGGTGGACTGTTAGTGAAGATGATGGCCATCGAGACTGGGACCAAGCTCTGGGACACTGTCAGTGCTGTCCCGCTCGATCAGCTCAAGCTGAGTGCTCAGAGTCGCGACATGTTGCAAGAGAGCTTGTTTGTCGAACCGCTGCCTTTCGTGCGGCGAGTGATTTTCATGTGCACCCCGCATCGGGGCAGCTATCAAGCGGGGGGCCGTATCGTCCACTGGGTCGCCCGGTTTATCAAACTCCCCGGCGACGTGCTCAAGGCCGGCACGGATATCCTGCAAGGGAACGCGGACAAGTTAAAGCTGGCGCGGACCGGTCTCCCGACCAGTATCGATAACATGACTCCCTCGAATCGATTTATTCAGACACTGGCGACGATCCCGGTCGCCCCCGGGGTAGCAGCCCACTCCATCATCGCTGTCCAAGGAGACGGCCCAGTTGAGGCGGGAACTGACGGCGTAGTGAAGTATGAGAGCGCTCACATTGACGGGGTTGAATCTGAGATCGTGGTCAACTCCGGGCATTCCGCCCAGAGTAACCCCGGCACCGTCGAGGAGGTGCGTCGTATCTTGCTGCGACAGGCCACGGAGGTGTGCACTGAGACAGGGGTCGCGTGTAAGAGACCGTTTAGGGTGAACGACGAGAACACCGGAGCGGACACACGTACCCAGGCTCAATGAGGAACCTTTTTTCGCAATCTGAACCAAAATCCGAACGATCTCGTGAACTTTTTGTCTATCTCTGAACCGTCGCCACGCGTATGTTACTTCCTAGACAACGACAACCCGATGTGAGCCAGAAATTTTTTCGGGGAAAGAAAAGGAGGACCGTATGTCTATGTCCAATCGACTGGGGGCTGAATTTCTTGGCACTTTATGGTTAGTCCTGGGAGGCTGTGGCAGTGCCGTGCTCGCGGCCGCCTTTCCCGCTGTGGGGATAGGACTCTTGGGGGTGTCGTTTGCCTTCGGACTGACTGTGCTCACCATGGCATACGCGGTGGGCCATATTTCGGGCTGTCATTTGAATCCCGCCGTCTCAGTCGGCTTATGGGCTGGGGGCCGCTTTTCGGCGGCGGAGCTTGCACCCTACATCGGGGCACAAGTGCTCGGAGCAGTAGCGGGGGCCTTCATTTTGTACCTGATCGCCAGCGGCAAAGAGGGATTTGCTGTCGTGCAAAGTGGCTTTGCCGCGAACGGCTACGGAGCCCATTCGCCCGGCGGCTATTCGCTCTTTGCGGGGTTAGTCAGTGAGGTGGTGATGACGTACATGTTTCTACTCATCATTCTCGGCGCGACCGATAAGCGTGCGCCAGCGGGATTTGCGCCTATTGCCATTGGCTTAGGGCTGACGCTGATTCATCTGATTAGCATCCCGGTCACCAACACCTCGGTGAATCCGGCACGCAGTACCGGACCGGCTTTGTTTGTCGGCGGCTGGGCGCTGGCGCAGTTGTGGGTGTTCTGGGTTGCGCCGATCGTGGGCGCGATCGGCGCGGGGGCAACCTATCGCTGGTTGGGCGGAGAACGCGAGTAGCCCATCATCGCATCATCGCGACATCACCAGCAGTACAAGCGAAAAATCTGACCGATACGTAAGGAGGACAGCGATATGACAAAGAGAACCATGAGCCGGAGTGTTATGACAGGGATGCTCATCAGCACGTTTGCGGCGGGATTCTTGTGTGGTTCACTGAACCAACGCACCGCTGACGCGCAAGTACAAGAATAAAACATCCTCCGGCAAAGCCGGAGGTTTTGGGGACGTGAACCGCTCAAAGCGGTTATGGGCACTCGGACAGGAGCCACCCAAGGTGGCAGCGGCGGATGCCCCGCTTTCATACGATTCTTCCG
>JABFSC010000600.1 GCA_013140885.1 Deltaproteobacteria bacterium
AAGAACTTTTCGCTCGACCAGCTATGCCGCTTTCTGAATTACCTCGACAAGGATGTGGAGATTGTCGTGAAGGATAAGCCCCGTACCCACGCTCACGGGGAGACTCAGATTGTTTTGCAGGCGCGCTCCGGCGCATGAGTTGTGTTCGCCTGTTCCAAGATACAAGAGCGGGTAATCCGCTCCTGGCATCCAGCGCGTGATGCCAGTACAATGCTGTCAATCTGATCATTGTTCTCTGGGAGAACTAAATGACACTCACACTCCATCTACCGCCAGAGTTGGAACAGCGCCTGACCCACGCAGCGCAGCGCCAAGGGCGTTCACTTGATGACTATACCTTGGAACTGCTCAATAAGTCGCTGCCGCCACCGGATCGCCGGACTGAACTCATTACTTTGCTCCAGACATGGATTGAGGAAGAGAACTCCGAAGAGCAACGCGAAACTGGGGAATATCTCATCCGTGCGTTGGATGAGGACCGGCTCTCTGATCGCCCGCTCTTCCCTCCCGAGTTGAAGGGTGTGACGTGGTGAGCCCAGTCGTGCTTCTTGATACCGGACCGCTTGGCCTCGTGACCAATCCGAAGCGTTCGCCTCAAAGTGTTGCCTGTGCGCAATGGCTACAGACATTAGTAGGGCGCGGCCTTCGTGTGATCGTCCCGGAGATTGCCGACTACGAAGTGCGCCGGGAGTTGCTGCGCGCCAAGAAAGAGAAGGGCCTTGCCCGTCTCGACGCCCTTGCCAGTCGGTTGGAGTATTTGCCACTGACCACGGCGGCAATGCGGCAGGCGGCGGTGTTCTGGGCGCAAGCCCGGCAGCAGGGACAACCGACCGCGGATAATAAGGCGCTGGACGGTGATGTGATTTTGGCGGCACAAGCGAGGACGCTTGGGGTTGCGGACGTAGTGATCGCAACGACCAACGTAGGGCATCTGTCACGTTTTGCCCCAGCCGCGTTGTGGCCGGACCTTACTACAGAGTAGCTGCCACGTGACAAATATGAACGACACCAGCTTGAGGTCACAGGCTAACAACAGCTACGAGATGCGCCATGAAAAAAAAAGACGACAAAAACGGCGCACTTCGTGGTCTGTATCAATAATGAAGGGGACAAAGCGTCGCTGGAAGTGGGCAAGCTCCACCGAGTGATTCCCGATGAAGAGGCCGCCGCGCACGGCTATATTCGCGTCGTGGACGAGACTGGGGAGGATTATGGCTATACGACCGCCCGATTTTTCCCGCTCGAAGTCCCTCAAGCCTTGGTCACGGCATTACAAATCACGGGGTAGAGCCTTCGACAATCTCCCAGTCCGGCCTTGTGGCAATGCTCGCACCTGCCTTGATTGGGGAAGCCGGATGTATCGCTGAGGCCCGAAGATCAAGCAAGTGAGACAACCTTATGACCGAAGGTCGGCGAAAACGGCAAAAAGCGCTCAAAGCCACGCATGGCAGGTTGTACTCGGAAGTCTCTGGCCTCTTTCGGGAGGATGACCCAATTGGCCTCATCAGGATAGGTGCGCCGGACGATGAGTACGATGTCGAGGTCAGTACGATCCTGCCACGACTCCGTGAAGCACAGTCCGCGGCGGAGGTGCAAAAGATTGTTCACGAAGAATTCGTCCGCTGGTTTGATCCCGACACTGCGGGGCCAATCACCCGGTATGCCAAAGTGGCGGAGAAGACTTGGGAAGTGTGGCTTGCTCTGAAAGCGTGATGCCCACCTCGGTCCGATCAGTTGGGACGAAGCAACAGGCCGGAGATCATCCACGCCACGTATCGGCCGCCATGCTGGAGCCGCGTGGGAAACTTGACAGTCTTCCCATGCACCGCTAATGCTCAGCAGCCTATTTTCTTGCCATTCATGGCCATTACATTGAGGAGGACCCCCAAGGATGACGACCCCCCACAACACAACACCCCAAGCGAACGGAACCAGCGCGACCCATTTTGATGCGGTGGTTGTCGGTGCCGGCTTCGGCGGGATGTACATGCTCCACAAACTGCGCGGGCTGGGCTTTACCGCCAGAGTGTACGAGGCTGGCGGCGATGTCGGCGGCACGTGGTATTGGAACCGGTATCCCGGCGCACGCTGCGACGTGCCGAGCTTGCAATACTCCTATCAGTTTTCCGAGGAGCTGCAGCAAGAGTGGAAATGGACTGAGAAGTATTCCACCCAGACCGAAATTCTGCGCTACGCGAACCATGTCGCCGACCGCTTTCAGTTACGCAAGGACATTCAGTTCAACACCCGCGTGACCCGCGCCACCTTTGATGAAGCCACGACGATGTGGAGGGTGGAAACCGATGCCGGGAATCGGGTGACGGCCAGGTTCTGCATCATGGCCAGTGGCTGCCTCTCCTCGAAGAATACGCCCAATTTTCCTGGGCTCAGCGATTTCCAAGGCCAATGGTTCCACACCAGCAATTGGCCCCATGAGGGCGTCGATTTCACTGGGAAACGGGTGGGGATCATCGGCAACGGCTCGACCGGGATTCAAGCGATTCCCGTGATCGCCCGGCAAGCGGAGCACTTGTTCGTGTTTCAACGCACGCCACAATACTCCGTCCCGGCGCGCAACACGCCGCTGGACCCGGAAGAGGAGGCTCGCATCAAGGCCAGGTACCGGGACTTTCGCATCCAAAACAACGGCAAACCGTTCGCGCAGGACCTGAACCCACCCACGCGCACCACCTTCGAGGTGAGCGAAGACGAACGTCGCCGCCGCTATGAAGAATGCTGGGAGCAGGGCGGGCTAGGGATGATGTTGGCCTACGCCGACTCCGGCACCAATCTCGAAGCGAACCTCACCGTGTCGGCGTTCGTGAAAGAGAAGATCAAGCAAGCAGTGAAAGATCCAGCGGTCGCCGAGCTGCTCCTCCCGGACCACGTCTACGCCTGTAAACGCCCCTGCTTGGACACCGATTATTTCGAGACCTACAACCGCCCCAATGTGACGTTGGTGGACATTCGCGGAACGGGGATTGAGCGCATCACCCCGCGAGGCGTGCAAGCCAAGGGCAGGGAGTATCCCGTCGATTGTTTGGTGTTCGCCACCGGGTTCGACGCCATGACCGGCGCGCTCAATAACATCGACATTCGCGGCAAGGGCCACCAAGCGCTCAAGGACAAATGGGTGGAGGGGCCACGCTGCTACCTGGGACTCTCGTCCTCGGGCTTCCCCAATCTTTTTATCATCACCGGCCCTGGCAGCCCGTCGGTGCTCGCCAACATGATTCCGGCGATCGAACAACATGTGAACTGGGTGGGCGACTGCCTGGAGTACATGCGCAAGCATGGCCTGCGCGCCATCGAAGCGACCGAGGAAGCGGAGAAGCCGTGGCTCCTGCAGGTGCAAACGGCGGCGAACGCTACGCTGTGGAACGCCTGTGACAACTGGTATCAGGGCTCAAACGTGCCGGGCAAACCGCGCGTGTTCATGCCGTATGTCGATTGGGTCGGCTACGTCGCCAAATGTCGCGAGGTGGTCAACAATGCCTACGAAGGATTTTCGTTACGGTAAAGGAGGAGTTATGAAATTCGGCGTTCTCATGTTCGCGACTGACTACGCGATAGCACCTGGTGATTTTGCTCGTGCGTGCGAGGACCGGGGCTTTGAGTCCGTGTGGTTTCCTGAACACACGCATATTCCCGCTAGCCGCCGCAGTCCGTGGCCACTCGGCCCAGACCTGCCCAAGGATTACTGGCATACGCATGATCTCTTTGTCAGTCTCACGGCGGCCGCGGCGACCACTTCGACCATCAAGATCGGCAGTGGGATCTGTCTGGTGATTGAACACGACCCCATCGTCATGGCCAAACAGGTGGCGTCCGTCGATCAACTCTCCAATGGGCGCTTGCTCTTTGGCATTGGTGGCGGCTGGAACGCGGAGGAGATGGAGAATCACGGCACCTCTTTTCAGCGCCGCTGGAAAGTGTTGCGCGAACGGATCGAAGCGATGAAGGCGATCTGGGGCTCGGATGCCGCGGAATATCACGGGGAGTTTGTCAACTTCGACCCGATGTGGTCGTACCCCAAACCGTGGCAGAAGCCGCATCCGCCGGTGCTCCTCGGCACGCTTTCAACCCAAGGGTTGCAGCGGGTGGTGCGGTATTGTGACGGATGGATTCCCGCGGGCATCCAGCTCAAGGACCTGGGACCGGCGATGAAGACCCTTCACTCGTTAGCGGCGCAAGCGGGTCGCAAAGCGAGCGAGATTCCGGTCTCCTTCTTTGGCGCGACGGGAGAGGATGCCGAGCTGCGGCAGTGCCAAGAATTAGGGGTCGAGCGGGCCGTGTTCATCGTCCCATCGGAAGGCAAGGACAAAGTTCTGCCGTTACTCGATAAGTACGCGGCGGCGGTGCCGAAGTTCGCGTGAGAAATTGAGACGAGCACAATTGGTGACTCCCCAGATCCCCCTCATCCTGACTCTCTCGCTCATTGAGCAATGGCATTAAGTTAGAGGGCTCCAAAAGTTCCCTCTCCCGGATGGGAGAGGGCTAGGGTGAGGGGGATCAAGTGACCTTTCCTTCTGTCAGCCCCGCATCGTATCCACGCACCGTCGTGCTCAGCACGAAGAACGCCAGCCACAGCCCCACGCCCAGCAGCCCACACAATCCCCATAAGGTGAGGTACCCATACCGTCCATAGATCCACGTGCCACCAAGTGGCGCGAGGACAAAGGCGACCGAGAACGCCGAGCTGAACAGTCCCATGTATTGTCCACGGTTTTCCACTGGACTGCGCGTCGCGACGAAACTTTCGAGCAGTGGCGTGGTGAGCATTTCTCCGAATGTCCAGACCAACACGGTCGCGATGAGCGCCCCAGTGGTTGTTCCCAATGGGAGCAAGGCAAAACCACCGCACAGAAAGAACGCGCCGACCCCAATCACCCGGAGCGTGTCAAACCGTGCGACCACATGGAGAATGGGCATCTGGCAGACGACAATCACCAAGGTGTTGACGGTGAACACGAGACCGATGGCGTAGGCCGGAAAGTGGTGCACCTCGGTGAGCGTCAGGGGGTATGCCCCAAACAACTGACAGAGCGTCGTCACCAAAAGAGTGGTCAACCCAACGATGGCCAAGAAGACTCCGTCCCGCCAAGGAGACTGGGGGAGAGATGCTGGCTCTGGGGAGAGAGTCTGGTCAGGAGGCGTTGAGCGTGCGTGTTGTCCACCTGACGGCAAAAGCCCCCACAGGAGTCCCGCCGCCAGCAACGCCATGCTTGCCTCAATCATAAAGAGCACGTTGTACGACCACGTGACCACAAACCCACCAACCGCTGGTCCGATGGACATGCCCAGATTCATGCTGAGGCGGCGGAGGCCGAACACGCGGGCATGCAAATGGGGCGGACTCATCTCCGCGAGCGCGGCTCCGTTAGCGGGGCGCATGCTTTCGGCGGCGATACTCCAGAGCAACACGACAACAATAATACTCAAGGGTGAGCGCATCTGACTGAGTGTCACGAGCGCGCCAGTCGCCAGACATAAACTGACGATCTGCGTTCTCACGGCGCCGATACGATCACTGCACCATCCCCCGACGTATGAGCCGACAATGGCACCGATGCCGTAGAGGCTTAGGATGCCTCCGGCCCCTTGGACGGTGAAGCCTTGTCGCTGGGTCAAATACAGCGTGAGGAAGGGGAGCACCATCGTGCCGCTCCGCTGCACAAAGGTGACAAGAGACAAGAGCCACACCTCTCGTGGAAGACCAGCGAACAGTTGGCCGTAGAATTTCCACATGCGGGTGAGTTGGCACAGGTCGCCTGGGAGCGCGGGCATCTCGCCCGCCACTCCTTCACGGCACGATCACCGGTCCCAGCTCCTTGAGTCGCGGATAGACCTCTTGCGCGAACAACCGCATCCCCTTGACCGTCTCGTCATGCTCCAGGAAGCCCGCCTGCCCCATGATGAGCAGGTGGCCAAAGCCGCCGACATGGTTGTACATCTTCACAATCTGTTGATAGACCGACTCTGGATTGCCCGCGAAGACCAAGCCGTGCTGCATGAACGCTTCGAGTGACGGGTTCTGGAAAAGCTGAAAGATGCCCGTGCTGCCGCCTTTCATCGCGTTCACCGTCGCCGCCGTCGGATGATACCCTGGCGGGCTGGTGAACTGCGGTGGCACTTTGTTCGACTCGACATACCACATTAGCTTGCGGGCTCCGGCGTAGCCTTCTTCATCGGTGTCGCCTGTGTAAATCAGCGCCGCATAGGCGAAGCGATCCAGCGCGGGTTGCGGCAGCGCCAGCTCGGCGCGACGCAGGCGGTAGGCATCAAAGACCGCTTTCGTGCCTTGGAAACCGGTCAAGAAACTCGCGGCGGTGTAGCCGTGCTCCGCGACTTGCCGCGCGCTCTCTGGGCTCAGCGAGGTGATCCACACCGGCGGATGCGGTTGCTGGTACGGTCGCGGCCAGATGTTCACTTGGCGTTGATGGAAATACTTGCCTTCCCAGTTGAACGGTCCGTCATGGCTGGTCCACGCCTTGAGGATGAGATCGTGCGCTTCCCAAAAGCGTTCCATCATTTTGGTGGGACGATGATTACCGGCGGAAAGCTCATACGGCACGCCGCGCACGAAGCCGACATCCAAACGGCCACGTGAGTAGACATCCACCATCGCCATTTCTTCCGCCACCCGCACCGGGTCGCGGCGGTTGGCGATGGGGTTTCCCAGAATCAGCAAGCGCGCCTTCTTGGTCTCACGAGCGAGAATCCCCATGATGATTGGAGCCGCGGGGTTCAAGTTCGTGGCGGTCTGGTGGTGTTCGTTCACCATGATTTCCAGCCCCAGCTCTTCGGCGATGAGCCACTCGTCAATGAAGCGATGATACAGGTCCGCGCCGATCGTGGGGTGGTAATAGCGGTTGGGCAGCGTCACCCGGATGGAATCGTACTCCTTGGCGTCGGGCAGCAGATGATACGCATTCTCACTAAAATGCCAGGCTTGCATGGGAAACTCCTGATCGCTTGAGGCTTGAGGCTTGAGACTCGAGACTTGGAATATGTAAACCGCGAACCATAAAAACCGGAGTTAAGACGGTTTTCTCCCTGTTCCCCGACCCCTGATCCCTGTTCCCTGTCCGACAAACGCACCTATTCGCGCAACACACGCCGCTGGCTGTTCAATGTGCGGTAGATGCCCCGCCTCATCGATGACTTCCAGCGTCGCTCCAGGAATCGCTTGCTGATAGGCCGCGCCGTAATACTCTGGCGTGACAAACCGGTCGCTCGCGCCCCACAGCAACAAGGTCGGAATGTCGATGCGATGCAGCCGCTGGCGGAGTTTGGGATTGTGGAAATAGGGCTCCCAGGCATACAGCGCCGTGGCCTCGCGATTGCGCGCGATCACGGTCAGTTCGTCGTCGGAGAGCGTCGAGTAGTCAACGGCCGCTCGCGTCGGATCCTGGTACTTGAGTCGCGTCACTTCCGTCGGCGAGAGCGCGAAGATGTCGGGAATGTCGCGGGTTTCGCGGTCGCCCACTTTGATACCCAGCGGCGCGATCAGGACCAGCTTCGCGATTCGCTCGGTTGATTTCACCGCCATTTCCGCGGCGATCCAGCCACCGAGCGAGCAGCCCACGACCACGACATCGCGCAGGTTCAGCTCGGCTAACACGTCGAGATAGAGATAGGAAAGATCGTCAACCGTGTCGATGAAGGGCGAATCGGGAGAGTGGCCAAACCCTGGATGCGCGGGGGCGATGACACGACCGTACGCGGCAAGCGAGGAGAGAAACGGCGCACGGAGGATCAGGCCGTCTTCCTCGTGCAGTACCACGAGCGGACGCCCTTGCCCTTGGTCAATGACTTCGAGTTGCACGCCGTGAATAGTAAGCGACTTCGCTTCGGATGTCGGTGTTGCCATAGTCGCCCTTAGCTAACACACTGAATCTTCCAGGTCAGCCCCGTGAGTGCGATAAGTCCATCCCCTTCCCGTTGTTTTGCTGCGTGGTTGTAGCTATCGTAGCCACAACGAAAGACCCAGGGAAATACCATGCAAACGATAGGAACACGAGCACTTGAGGATCGCTTGACGCGATGACAAAACCAATTGCCTAAAAGATGATCTAAATCAGACCACACAACATTGGCACACTCAAGCGGCAAGGGGAAAAGTCACCGTGGGAGAGTTTTCTGCGGCGCGCAGGGCCTCGACGGCGGCCGTGACCTCCGGGGTGTAGTAGATGTCCGAGGAGAGGGCATAGCGCCACGGCCCATTGACCTGCAGATGCTGTTTGACGTCTTGCACGAGATGCCACATGCGCTTGCGGGTGTGGTTGCGGGTGCACTTGTCATGGACATCCCCAAAGGCGCGTTCAATGGGATTGGCTTGGGGACAATAGGTGGGGAGATAGAGCAGCTCAAAGCGCGGATGGACCGCCAGCCACTTCGCCACGGCGTGGGCGTGGTGAATCTTGGCATTGTCCACCACCACCTGGAGGAGGGAGTAAGTGGCCACGGGGTGAGTCCGGTCCAAGGTCTCGAGCAGGTCAAGAAAGAGGCCCGTGGGTTTGCGGTACCACAGACACTGCGTAATCGTCCCGGTGGTGATATTGAGGGCTCCGGCCACGTGGCGTTTCTCATTCGTGCCCGGCGTCATCACCTCCACTTGCTCCCCCTTGGGCATCCATTGCGCCCCGACCTTGGGCAACAAACTGACATCCAATTCATCGGCGAAGAACACCGCCGTGCCGGCCCGTAACCGTTCAAAAGCATAACGAATTCGCGCTAGTTTCTCCACCCGCTGGGGGTCGTCATCCTTGGCCCGCAGCTTGGCTCGCTTCCACTCCCACCCTAGCCCGTGCACCCACCGCCGC
>JABFSC010000183.1 GCA_013140885.1 Deltaproteobacteria bacterium
GAACAAGGAAGGGACTCTCGGACAATACCGTCAAACTGACCCCTGACCCCTGACCCCTGACCCCCGTTCCCTGTCCCTGGAGTTATTGCTCTACATTCGCGCGCAACACGCGCCCTGGAAGCACGTTTTGTGATTCCCCATTGGCGTAAAGGATTTTTCCGTTGACAATGGTCTGGGTGATTCCAGTCGATTTCTCAATGTAGCGGAGACCACCACCAGGAAAGTCGTTCACCGCCTCCTGCTTCCCGCATGAGACCTTATCTGGATCAAAGACGACGAGGTCCGCGATCATACCCGGTGCCACGGTGCCACGAAGTGGGACACCAAAGACTTGCGCTGGCACCGATGTCAGGCGACGAATCGCTTCTTCCAGCGGCAGCATGTTCTTCTCCCGCACGACCGTTCCTAACAAATAGGTCGAGTAGCCCGCCTCACAGCGCATGTCCGCATGTGCCCCGCCGTCGGAAAGACCGATCAACGTGTGGGGATGGGTCAACATGTCCTTGTTCACGTGCCCGAATTCGTAGAGGAACTGCATGTTAAGGTCATCCGTGAGCGCGAGGTCAAAGAAGAGGTCCACGGGGTCCTTGCCACGCTCGCGCGCGAGTGTCTCGATGCTCTTTTCCAGCAGCGGATGGAGTTCCGACTTGTTTACCGTAAAGACGCTCATGTTGTTCCACTGGCCGGTGAACAGCCGCGGCTGCCGCATCTCGTCGCGAAACGCGGTGCGGAATTCTTGACTGGCGTAGAGTTGTCGCTGCTCCGCGAGTGGCCGGTCGAACACCACCTTCCAGCAATCGAAGTTCCCGAAGATAAACGGACGTTTCAGGCTGAAACGCGCGCTTTTGTAATGACACGGGACCTGACCAAGCGGCAGATAGCCACGGTCGAAGAGCGGCACCACACGATTGAGCGCCTCTTTCCAGGCATCGGGTGGAGCTTCGGGTTTTTGTAAAAGACCGAGCCACGTCACCGGTCGTTCACTGTGCATGAGCAAGAAGGTCAGGATGTCGAATTCCTCATCCGACAAGATGCCGGGACTGCGGGTGAGCGCGATTTCGATACTGCCCCGTTTCAGCTCCTTGAGAACTCCGGCTAACGCGCGTAACTCATCTCGACTCGCGAGCCGGCAAGGCAACGGGCGGCCTTGGAATCCCAGATGTTGGGGCAGTACGGTCGTCGAGAAGCCGAAGGCGCCCGCGTCCATCGCCGCGCGGAACAGGGAGCGGAGTTGTGCAATTTCCTTCTCGGTCGCCGCGCGTTCCTTGCTTTCCTCGCCCAGCACATACTGACGCAAGGGGGACAAGGGCACCATGAACCCAACGTTGACCCCCACGCCCTTCGCGCTAATCGCCTGCAGGTATTCTTCCACGCTTTCCCACGACCACTGGACTCCGCGTTGCAACACATCGAGTGACATGCCTTCGACATTCACCAAGTCGCCAACCAATGCCTCGCGGTCGGCGGGTTTGCACGGTGCGAGCCCGACGCCACAGTTGCCCATGATGATGGAAGTGACACCATGCCACGATGAACAGGTAATCATGGGATCCCACAACACTTGGGCATCATAGTGGGTGTGATGGTCGATGAATCCTGGGCAGACGACCAACCCGCGGGCATCAACAACCTGGTGCGCCTCTTTCGAGGAAAGTTTCGGTTCCACCGCGACGATGCGGTCCCCTGCAATCCCCACATCGGCGATGAACCCGCCTTTCCCGGTCCCATCAACAATCGTTCCCCCGCTCAGCAGTACGTCGTAAGTCATGGTACCCTCCTTTTCTCTTATCGTGGCCGTTTTGTGAGTTGATCTCTATACAGGCCGAGATGGGCGAGTCAAGGGGAAAAGCGAAAGAAAAAAGTCAAGGCAGTATCAATGATGGAAAAAATTTTCCTTCCTTCCTTCGTGGGGAGCGCTCAGGTTTCTCCCACCAGCCGCCGCACAAGAATTTAAGTGTATTTGCCCATTCGTTTCAGGCCTATGCCGCCCTCTTTTTTCCCTCGTACAGAGAATGCCCCACTATTGTCATAATGCTGACGGTATCACTGACTTGAGTTGTTCACAGCAAGTGATAAAAATCGATCAGTCTTTTCTTTTTTTTCTAAAGAACGGGCTCCGTTATCCGATACAAAAATCAGCGGGCGCGATAGAGGAGGAGAGGGGAAACATTTTAACCTGTAGCTCGTTCCCGATCAGGAAAGAACACGAACGTGCCACAACCATTGGGAGCTCACATGCGATTCCACACCACGACTACCCAGCCTATCTTCCTTACTGTTTTACTGACCGCCGTACTCTTGGTTGGTCCAGCGCGCAGCGCGCAGGCCGGCTGCGGGTGCGATAAACCAGCGCCCGCACCAGCAACGATTATCCCCCAAGCCGCGTTCTCCGGCATGCCCGTGACGCTTTTCCATAACAGCTTTCAGGCGGGGCAAGCTTGGAAGGTGACATTTCAGAACAACACGACTCGACTGACAACGACGGCGACGGTCGTCTCAAAGCGGACACTCACGGATCCCACGGGGGCGACGCGCGTTCCGCAACTGGTCGTGGCCGTGCCCAAGGTGAGCATGGGGCCAACCCGTATCACCGCCACGCGTGATGGATTTTCTTTTACCGTTTCCGAGGCGCAGTTTACCGTCATTGGTAAGCCCGTGGCGGTGGCGGAACAAGCTGGGTCGCTTGTGGTCAAGAAGTATGCCACTGGAGTTGGTGCCGATGGCACGGTGTATCTGAGCGTGGCGGGATTCAACAACGTCTGTCAGGCGATGGAATTTCGCGCGACGTTGGACAACTACCCGCTCCGCTTTGGCATGGGGGACGCCGCCATCACTAATCACCAAGGATTTTTCGTTGATGCCTTGGACACCTACAGCGCGGACCACTTCAGTATCCTCCCGCCTGTGGGCACGAGTAGTAATATCCTCGATTATTTTCGCCACTCCTTCGCGCAGTACTGCGTGGACCACCAATCGGGCGGCATCAAGGAAGTCGATGCGCAAGATCCCAATTGGCATCGTGACGGGACGGCGCACACCGATTACTCAACTCTCATCTTCGCCATCTCCGGCCGCTTGAGTAATGGGTCGACGCCAAAACCAGGGGCCGCCACGTTCGATCTCCAATTACAAGCGAACGTGGCACCTGAGAGCGCGACGAGCGCGATGCTCGGGAGTGACGAGGGTTCCCTTGGTGGGTTGTCCGCTCCTTATGGAGAGTAATCAGCGTTAGAACAGTTTCCGAGAGTCAGGTCGTCCATCTCCCTGCTCCGCGCTTCCTGGACGCCCTGCTCTTGTCCTCGACGGGAAAGAAAAAGGAGCAGGTCGTTCATGGTGTGCAATAATAGGGTGTTCAAGGATTGTCTTCTCCTCCTCCTTGGTGCAAGTCTCTACACCCTCGCGGCCCCTCCTTATGAGTGGGCCAGCGCGGCCTGGGTGGCTCTGGCCCCATTATTTCTTGTGATTCGCGAAAAAACACCGCGCGGCGCTTTTCTCGCTGGATTGGTGTATGGCGTGCTGTTTTGCGCTGGGATCGCCTACTGGGTCTATCTCGCGGTGGCGGCCTATTTTCCTTTCCCTTTCCCCCTCGACCTGGTCTTCACCCTTCTGAGCTATAGCTTCTTCGTGGGCTCCTACACCGGCCTCGCCGCCGCTTTTTCCTGCGTGTTAATGCGCGGCGGTCGTCCACTCCTTAGCTATCTTTTCGGCTCTCTTGGTGTTCCCGCCCTGTGGGTCGTGGGGGAATTCGCGCGCTCGTCCTTGTTTTCCGGGTTCTCCTGGGAGTTACTTGGCTATACACAATATCGGTATCTCCCGCTCATTCAGATCGCCGATCTCACCGGTGTGTACGGAGTGTCTTTCCTGCTCGCGCTCAGTGGGTATGTCGTCGCGGAGATGTGGCATTACCAGCAAATCAAAAGGCAAAAGGCAAAAGGCAAAAGGCAAAAATCCAAGGAAGACCGAGAACTCGAAACTCCGCAATCCGCAATGGTGCCTCTTCCGTGGCTCGCGCTTGGCCTGTTCACCACCAGCCTGGTTGTCACTCTGAGTTATGGAACGTTCCGCCTCTCGGAATCCGCCTCCCCGCCAACGACTCCGCCGGTGCGGCTCGCGCTTGTCCAAGGGCAAGTGCCCCCCGCCCAGCGCTGGAAACGCGTGCATTACGCCAATACGCTTTTCCGCTACGCCACCCTCACGCGCCGTGGGATCGGGCACGCGCACCCCGATTTGATTGTCTGGCCCGAGTTCGCCGTGGGATTTTATCTTGACCGCGAACCGCCGCTGCGTGGACAGTTGGGCCAGTTCACCAAAGCGATGAATGCCGCCCTGTTGTTGGGCGCCCCACGAGTGGAGCACAGCGAGACCGGAGAGCGGTATTATAATTCCGCCTATCTCCTCGCACCCGGTGGCACCCTGCTCGACGTGTATGATAAGGTCCGCCTGCTTCCGTTCGCCGAATACCGACCCCTGGCCCTTCCTTCCCTCGTTCCACATAACGCCGAGCATCCGAGCGATTTCACGGCCGGGAGCCGTTCGACGGTTTTTTCTCTTCCACAAGGGAACTTTGGTGTGTTGATCTGTTATGAAGCCACGTATCCATATCTCGCTCGTCGTCTCGTGCGAAATGGGGCCCAGTTTTTCGTCAACCTCTCCAACGACACCTGGCTCGCTGGAGAAGCCGCGGCCGCGCAGCACTTCTCCATGACCGTTTTTCGCGCCGTGGAAAATCGCCGCGCGCTCGCGCGCGTCGCGACGGCTGGCATTACCGGCTTCGTGGATCCGTTTGGGCGGGTCTCGCAACTCTCCGACGCCACCGAGAACGTCGTCATCGGTGATATTCTGCCGCGTCACCAGCTCAGCGTGTACACCCGCTATGGAGATTGGTTCGTGGTTTCCTGTGGAGCATGGGCGCTAATGGCGCTCTGCCTCGCCCATCGTGCTCGTCAGCGGACCTCTACTGGTGTTGACAATGCGCAAGATGCGCAATCCGATTCGCCTTCTCTATTTTTTGTCGCGGGGCACCCGAGGCAAGAACGACAAGAAGCGGTAACGGAAAAGGCCAGGTGACCATGACCAATCGGTGGTTGTCTCAAAAACACCAAGCCGCCATTCTCCTGCTCATGGTCGCGGGGCTCGCCCTGACCTGCACCCTTACGAGTATCCGCTGGGTGGGTACCACGTTCCCCGGTTTCTTTGTCATGGCGAACCGCGTGATTCCCTCCATCAGTCTCCCGCATTGGACGATCGCTGAGCACAGTCAATTTTACCAATACATGGTGGTGGCCGTGAATGGACAAGCGATAGCGACCTCCGCCGCGCTCTATACGGCGGTCCAGTCCGCTCCTCCTGGTACTGTTTTCCGCTACACGTTGGAAAAAAATGGCCAGCAGGAACAGGTGGCCCTCGCCTCACTGCCCTTCACGGTCAGGGATTACCTGCTCCTTTTCGGGTTGTATCTGTTTAGCGGTCTCGCGTTGGTGGTGATCGGTGTGGGAGTATGGCTCTTGAAGCCAGACGCCCCGGCAAGCGTGGCCTTGCTCGCATTTGGCCTCGCCGGGGGAATCTTCGCGATCACCGCCGCGGACCTCTATCGCCCGCATTGGTTTTTCCGGTTGCATGTCCTGGGCGAGGCGTTTTTTCCGGCTGGGTTACTCCATCTCGCCTTGATCTTTCCTGTTGATCGCGCCCGCCATTGTTGTCCGAAAGTCCTCGTGTTGCCGTATGTCATCGCGCTGGGTTTGGCCCTTGTCTATGAACTCTACTTGTACGCGCCCAATACGTACTCGTTCGTTCACAACCTGTGCATGATTTACGCGGGACTCGGTGGTGTGGCTCTCCTCGGTGGGGCGATCTGGGCATACACTGTCCCCGATTCGTATCTCACCCGACAAAAGATTCGTGTCATTCTTATCGGGTTCCTGAGTGGCTTCGCGCTTCCCGCGCTGTTGATGCTCACCTCCGGCCTGACTGGTGGCGGAATTGCGGTTAATTATGCTGGATTTACCGCGTTCCTTTTTCCGCTGAGTTTAGGCTACGCGATCGTGAAGCACGATCTGTTTGAGATTGATGGCTTACTCAAACGTGGCATTTATTATCTCACGCTGACCACGACGCTCACCCTGGCCTATCTCCTGTGCATTATCCTGTTGAGTCTCGGATTCGAGCCCTCGGACAATGCCTCTTCGTCGCTTTTTCCCCTTGCGTTTGCCCTCGCGGTCGCGTTACTGTTGAATCCCTTGAAAGAGGTGCTGCAAAAAGGCATCGACCGGGTGTTTTTCCGCTTACACTATGATCCGAAAAAGGTCCTCGAAGCGACCAGCACCGCTTTTGCCGCGACCCTACAACGTGAAGACATCTTCTTTTTACTCTGGCGCACCATTCAGCATACCGTCAACGTCCATCAAGGAGGGATATTCCTGCTCGCTCCAGAGAAGACTCGCTATATCCAAGTCCATCCTTCCTCCATGACCCCGCCGATGCTACCGATCTCTCACCCTCTGCTTCTGCGCCTCCAGCAAGAAGAGGGTCGGCCGTTGGCACTGTTTCATCTGCAAGAAAATGACAAGTCCCTCACCGAGCATGAGATGGCGAGCCAGGACCGTCCTCCCTATCACGCCGAGTTGCTGCTTCCTTTACTCTTCAAAGGAACCCTCATTGGAGTGGTCATCTTAGGACCCAAGGAATCGGGGACTTTTTTCTCGACTGACGATGTGGAGTTTCTGCATACCCTGGCCAATCAAGGGACCCTCTCCCTGGTGAATGCGCTGTCGTATCAAGAGATCCAAGAGCTGAATCGCGACCTCGAACGAAAAGTGGAGAAACGGACCGAAGAATTGACCGAAAGCAATGCCCAACTCACGCAAACCAATGCGCGACTGAACGATTCCCTCGGACGATTGGAACAAACCTATCAAGATTTAGCCGAGAGCCAACACGAACTGCGTCAGGCCAAGGAAGCGGCGGAAAATGCGAACCGGGCGAAAAGTCAATTTCTCGCCATGATGAGCCACGAGATTCGCACCCCGATGAGTGGCGTCCTCGGCATGACCGAACTGTTGCTGGATACCTCCCTGACCGATCGCCAGCGGCGGTTTACCGATAATGTCCATCGCTCCGCTGAAACGCTGCTCACCCTCATTAACGATATTCTCGACTTCTCGAAAATCGAGGCGGGCAAGCTGGACTTGGAAACGATTCACTTCAATCTCCGCGACTTGGTCGAAGAAGTGGTCGAACTCCACACAAACAGCGCGCAGCAAAAAGGCATCGCCTTGATTTGTGAAATTGACGCGACCGTCCCACCCGCGGTGCGAGGAGACCCCGGACGCCTCCGGCAGGTCCTCAACAATCTCATCAGCAATGCCATCAAGTTCACGGATCGGGGTGAAGTTGTCCTCCAAGTTCAAGTCCAAAGTCCAAAGTCCAAAGTCCAAAGTCTCGATGCGCGAATCCAGAACCATAATTCAACGCCCAAGACGTTGGACGTTGAACCTGGGACTGTGGACCCTTGTGTTCTCCGATTCACCGTCCGTGATACGGGCATCGGCATTGCTCGCGAAGCGCAGGCGCGGCTCTTTCGCGCCTTTAGTCAGGCTGACGAGTCGACCACCCGAAAATATGGCGGCACGGGGCTCGGTTTAGCCATCTCAAAACAACTCGTGGAACTGCTCGGCGGACAACTGGGGGTTGAGAGCGAAGTAGGACGCGGGACGACTTTTTGGTTCACGACGAAGATCGAGGTGCAATCTGGCGGCGCGGAACAAGCGGACACGCCCCAGAAGGATTTTCGTCATGCGTACACCGATCCGTCTCAGACTGTGGGGCAGTTGTCCGCGCGAGTCCTGCTCGCGGAAGATAACGTTGTCAACCAGGAAGTGGCGGTGGCGATGTTAGAGAGTCTCGGCTGCTCCGTGGATGTGGTCGCGCATGGACAAGCGGCCCTCGCCGCGGTTGCCCGCGCCGCTTACGATATCGTCCTCATGGACTGTCAGATGCCGGAAATGGATGGATTTGAGGCGACCCGACGCATAAGAGAGCGAGAAACTTCAGCCGATCTACTCCCGAGTGCTCCGAACTCCGAACTCCGAACTCCGAACTCTCATTCTTTCCGCCTTCCCATCATCGCGTTAACCGCCAATGCCGTGGAAGGGGACCGCGAGCGGTGTCTTGCGGCGGGGATGGATGATTACCTGAGTAAGCCGTTCACCCAAATCCAACTCGGCACGGTATTGAAACACTGGCTCGCGCAGCCGTCCGAGCTCACCAAGGCGACGAGTTCTCCCGTCGCGACTGAACAGGCAAGCAAACCTCCGGCTCCTCCGCCATCCTCACCCGATGACATCTTGGATCCCAAGCCGCTCGCCGATATTCTTGAATTACAGCGGCGGAAAGCGCCGAACCTGCTGAACACGCTCTTCTTGCGCTATCGGGAAGAATCCGCTGAATTACTCCACAAACTGAGAATCGCGCTCGACCAGGACAATGCCGATGAGGTGCACCGCGCGGCCCACAGTCTGAAGTCCAGTAGCGCCACGCTTGGTGCCCGATCGCTTGCCGCGCTGTGCGAAGAGCTCGAAACGAAAGGACGCACGGCACAATTGGCCAACGCCGGTCCCATGTTAGCTCGCATTGAAGCCGTCCATGCCCAGGTGCTGACGGCTTTGACGATGGAGGTGCGAAAGACAGTTTCGCCAGTATAGGAGTCCTTCTTCGATACAAGAGAGGCACTCGCCAGAGCAAGTTAAACAAAATCAACCTTCTTCCGATACCCTTAACAGAACTACGGAAAGACTACTATGACGCGC
>JABFSC010000549.1 GCA_013140885.1 Deltaproteobacteria bacterium
CGCGTCGTGGCGCGCTCCGTATTGCCGAGGCGCTCCTCGAGCGGCGTCAGCCCGCCGCGAACTTCCTTGCGGACGTAACCCTTCGACGCGCAGCCGGAGAAACTCGCGGCGGCGATCGCGCCCGTCGCCGCCGATGGCTCCAAGGTCTATGACGAAAAATGCGCTTCGTGTCATAACGGCAGCGTCCCACGCGCGCCGCAACTGAGCGTGTTGCGCCAGAAATCGGCGGAGGACATTCTCGACGCGCTCTTAACTGGGCCAATGGTCTTTCTCGGCATGGGGATGGGCGATTCCGAGCGGCGCTCGGTGGCGGAATTCATTTCCGGTAAGCAGCTCGGCGCGGAGCAACTCAACGCCACGATGTCGAATATGTGTCCACAAGCACCGGGTGAATTCACCGTCACTGATGGTGCTCCACAGTGGAATGGCTGGGGCGTGAGTCTGGCGAACACCCGCGCGCAATCGGCGGAACACGCGCGGCTGACGGCGGAGCAAGTCCCGAATCTCAAACTCAAGTGGGCTTTCGGCTATCCAGCGGGCACCGTGGCTTCGCAACCGACCGTCGTCGGCGGACGCATTTTCGTTGGCACGTTGCGTGGGCAAGTCTACTCGCTTGATGCCAAGACCGGGTGCCTCTATTGGGCGATCAAGAATCCCACGGGTATTCGTACCGCCATCACCGTGGTGTCTTTCGCCGGTGCTAGTGCCGCTGGCACGGGACCGACCAAATACGTGGCCTATTTCGGGGATGTGTCCGCCACGGTTCATGCCGTTGATGCGCGTACTGGTGCCGAGGTGTGGCAAACCAAGGTGGAGACGCATCCGATCGCGCGTGTGACCGGGTCGCCTAAGTATCACGATGGCCGTTTGTATGTGCCGGTGACCTCGCTCGAAGAAGCCTCCGGGGCCGATCCCAGGTATGAGTGCTGCACCTTCCGTGGCAACCTGGTCGCCCTGGATGCGACCACGGGCAAACAGATTTGGCGGACCTACACGATTCTCGAAGAGCCGAAGCCGACCTGGAAAAACCCCAATGGCGTGCAGCAATATGGACCCGCCGGAGCGTCGATTTGGTCGTCTCCGACGCTGGATGTTGAAGCGGGCAGAATCTATGTCACCACGGGAGATAATTACTCCGACCCCGCGACGAAAACGAGTGACGCGATCGTCGCCTTCGATATGAAGACTGGAAAGTTTCTCTGGTCCGAGCAATTCCTGGCGAACGACGCCTGGAACGTCGCTTGTGGTTCGGCGGACGAGAGCAATTGTCCCAGAGCAAAAGGCCCAGACCTCGATTTTGGCTCATCGCCAATTCTGCAAAAACTCGCCGACGGCAAACGCGTGCTGGTGGCTGGACAAAAGTCCGGCATGGTGTTCGGCATTGATCCCGACAACAACGGCAAACGGTTGTGGGAACAACGGGCTGGTAAAGGTGGGCTCGCGGGCGGCGTGCAGTGGGGACCAGCGGCGGATACCGAATTCATGTACGTGGCCGTGTCGGATATGGGCATGACGCTCACCGAGCATCCCGAATTGGGCTCGATTGCCCTCTTGGATCCCAAGGTTGGTGGCGGGATTCATGCGTATCGGCTGGCGACTGGAGAAAAGGTGTGGTCCGTGCCACCCTCAAGCTGTGGCGAACGCAAAAACTGCAGCCCCGCGCAGTCCGCCGCGATTTCCGTGATACCGGGTGTGGTGTTTTCTGGCTCGGAAGACAGCCACATGCGCGCCTATTCCACCAAGGACGGCAAAGTGCTTTGGGATCACGACGCGAACCAAGAGTACAAAACGGTCAATGGCGTGAAGGCCAACGGTGGGTCGTTTGATGCGTCCGGGCCGACGATTGTTGATGGCGTAGTCTACATGAACTCTGGGTATGGACAGTTTGGTGGATTGGCGGGGAATGTGTTGTTAGCGTTCTCGGTGGATGGGAAATAGTTCGCCGGCGATGTCCTAAACATTCCTCCTCTGAGTCCCCTCTCCCGGATGGGAGAGGGTTAGGGTGAGGGGGATCAAACAACAGGGGGACCCTATGCGTTATCGATATTTGACCCCATATCTCGCCCGTGCGATTGGCGTGTTCCTTATATTGATCGTGCCTCCTTCAGCACGCGCTGCTGACGAAAAACCCGACCTCCGTGCTGGTCCCGACTCTTGGATCGGGGACCTCACGCCGCTGACGGCCGCGGACTGGAGTCGTGATCGCGCGGCTCATTTACTGGAGCGCGCTGGGTTCGGTGGAACGCCTGAAGAGGTGGACCGCTTGGCCGCCATGACGCCGCACGCCGCGGTGCGATCACTCGTCGAATTCCAAAGAACCAAGAACGATCACCTCCCGCCCTTTGAGGAGTCGGGCATCTTCGACCCGCCAGTTGAACCGTTTCCCAAAAGTCGAGTTGATGCCGTGCGCATCGCGCGTGCCACTGGCGAGGCGATGGGTGTGAAGGTGAAGCCGGGTGGAGATCGGCCTTTGCAACCCGTGGTCAACCGCTTCTTTTACTGGCTGCGGGCGGATTATCTCGAAATCCGTCGAGTGGGACAGTGGTGGGCGCAGCGGATGTTGACCACCAAGCGGCCTCTAGAAGAGAAACTTGCTTTGTTCTGGCACGGCCATTTCGCTACGTCGGATGACAAGGTGCGGGACTACCGCAAGCTGCGGCAACAACTGAACCTGTTCCATAAACACGCCAATGGCAATTTCCGTGACCTGCTCATCGGCGTGGCCAAAGACCCTGCGATGCTGGTCTACCTTGATGCCGGGGAGAACGTCAAAGGCAATCCCAACGAAAATTTCGGACGGGAAATTCTTGAAATCTTCACGATGGGGGTTGGCAATTACACCGAGACCGACATTCGTGAAGCCGCGCGAGCCTTCACTGGGTGGACTAACGACAGCCTCAAATTCGTCATCAAGCCGGAACTCCATGATGACGCCGAGAAAACGTTCCTCGGTCGGCGGGGCACGTTCGATGGCGTGGATGTGATCGACATTATTCTTGAACAAGATGTGGCCGCGCGCTTTATCGCCGCGAAGCTCTATCGTTATTTTGTGCGCGAGGACCCGTCGCCAGAATTGGTGACGCAGTTGGGGAAGACGCTGAAGGAGCATAAATACGCGCTCGCGCCGTTCCTCACGACGCTGTTTCTCTCGCGCGACCTGTATAGCCCGCCGTCGTATGGCACGCAGATCAAGAACCCGGTGCATTTGCTCGTGTCCACCTATCGCAAGCTGGGACTCACCGAGATTCCGGGGATGCCCGATTTCAATGCCACCACGCGGGGGCTTGGTCAGGAACTGTTTCATCCGCCCAACGTCGCTGGCTGGGAAGGGGGCCGAAGCTGGATCACGCCAGCCCTCTTGCTGCAACGGGGCAATGTGGCGCGCGATATCCTGTTTCCTGATGCCGCTAATTTCCACGCGCCAGACCAGCAGATGCCCGATACCAATCGCGAGGTCGCGATCAAAATCGCTCAGGGATACGACATCACCAAGGCCACGATTGAGGGTGACGGGGCCGCGATGGCGGACAATTCGATGTCGATGTTCAACATGATGGCCGACGCGGATGAGGACTTTAACACCCGCTATGGCAGCACCCAGGGTTGGCTTGAGGCGTTTCGTCGCGTGAAAGCCATTCCGCGCCAACCCGCGCAACTGAATCTGGCACAGATGGTGAGGAACGCGCGCCTACGGACAACGACGGAGGTGGTTGATTATTGTCTCGCGCGCTTTTTGCGGGTGCCGCTCGCGGCGGAGGACCGTCAGGAGTTGATCGCTTTTTTGACGAAGGAGTTGGGGAGCGAGCAGATTGAATCCGCTGCAACCTATCTGGAGGAGCCGCTCCGCCTTTTGGTCCATTTGATGATGAGCACCCCGGAGTATCAGTTGAGCTGAACAGCGAGCATCGCTCTCCCTCGGTGGGAGTGGGCGATGACAAGGGAGAACTATATGGCCACACGCTCACCTTTGGAGAAAGACTTCACCCGCCGTGACATGTTGCGCCTCGGTCTCTACGGCCTTGGGCTCACCGCTGGATTGCCTTCCTTCTTTCGCACCACCGCGACCGCGCTGGCCGCGACGGAGGAGGCACGCGCCAATCCGAACCGCATCCTGCTCGTGGTCGAACTGACCGGCGGCAATGACGGCGTCAACACCATCGTGCCATACGCCGACGATGCCTATTATCGCCAGCGGCCCACCATCGCCATTCCCGCCAATCAGGTACGGAAGATCGACGACCATTTCGGTTTTCATCCCGCGATGATTGGCTTTGAGCGACTCTATAAGGATGGGAAGTTGGCGATCGTGCACGGCTGTGGTTATGAGAAACCATCACTGTCGCACTTTGAGTCGATGGGGTTTTGGCATACCGGGCTGCCGCGCATGGGGGAGAAACTGGGCTGGGTCGGACGCTTGGCGGATAACCTGGACCCCGAAGGTCGCCGCAACTTCATCGTCAACGTGGCGACGGCGCAGTCACTCGCTGTGCGCGCCCGCAATCATTCGCCGTTGACGTTTTATGATCCCGCCGGGTTCACGCGCAGTGGGATGTATCAAGAACAAGCGATCTTCCAAAAGCTGAGCCGGGCACGTGAGACTGGCAATCCCTCACTGGATTATCTCTCGACGGTCGCCGCCAATGCCACGGACAGTGCCGCGTTCGTTCGTCAGGCCTGGGCCGACTATAAGACCCCGGTGGATTACGGGGCCGATGCCGCCGGGCTTGGGTTGGACCTGCGCAAGGTCGCGGCCCTCATCAAGGCGGCGCTGCCGACGCGCCTCTATTATGTCAGTTATGTCGGTAATCCGTTTGATACGCACGTGTATCAGAATGACGTGCATGCCCGGTTACTGACCTACGCGGCGGATGCGTTGCGCGCGTTCATGGAGGACCTCAAGCGTCTGGGGCGCGCGGATGATGTGGCCATCATGGTGTTCACGGAGTTTGGTCGTCGCATTCCAGAGAACGTGAGCAAAGGCACCGACCACGGCACGGCCACACCGATGTTCGTGCTGGGGGAAAAGATGAAAGGGGGACTCCACGGGACCCCGGTCAGTCTGACGAATCTGGATGAAGGGAACCTGCTGTATACGATGGACTTCCGGCGGGTGTACGCGACGATGATTCAGGAATGGCTTGGGTACGCGGATACCACGACGCTGCTGCGCGGGGAATTTCCGCCGCTCGGGATGTTCGCCTAAAATAGGGAGGCAGGATGCCAACACTCAATCGCAACGGAGTCAACATTTACTACGAAGCCCACGGGTCGGGGCCGACCATGCTGCTAACGCATGGGTTCAGCGCGACGGCGGAGATGTGGAAAGCCAATCTCGCGGCGGTATCGCAAAAATACCGCGTCATTGTTTGGGATATGCGCGGCCACGGGCGGTCCGATTACCCGGAGGATACGGCGGATTATTCGGAAGCCTTAACCATTGGGGATATGGCCGCGCTGCTGGATGCGCACGGGGCTGAGTCCGCCATCATTGGTGGCCATTCGTTGGGTGGGTTTATGACCTTGGCCTTCCATGCCACCCATCCGACCCGCTGCAAAGCACTCATGCTTTTTGACACGGGACCTGGCTATAAAAAGGACGAAGCGCGCGCGGGGTGGAACAAACGCGCGGAGACGATGGCGCGAACCTACGAGACCAAAGGGCTCGCGGCCTTGGGGCGGAGTGCGGAAGTGCTGGCCTGTAGTCATCGGTCCGCCGAAGGGCTTGCCCGTGCGGCTCGTGGGATGCTGGCTCAGAGGGATGCGCGAGTCATCAATTCCTTGGAAACGATTAAGATACCAACGCTGGTCTTAGTTGGGTCAAGAGATGAGATGTATTTTGCTGCGACTGACTACATGACCAGCAAAACCCCTGGCGCGAAAAAGGTTGTTATTACGGATGCTGGACATGCCGCGAACATTGACCAACCCGAAGCCTTTAATCGCGAGGTGCTGGATTTTCTGGCGCAGGCTTCCCTGTGAGGTGTCCTCGTGATGAAGAGAGTCTCAACATATTTGTCCCTCCTGATGTTTCTGGTCGCCACGTGTGGAGCGCACGTGGCGCACGCGCAACCGGCGGCTTCTTTTGAGGAGCCGGTGAAACTCCGCGTGTCAGGCACCCTCCATCCCAACGAGACGCCTCCACGGGAAGACTTGGTCATGGTGAATATCGTCGTGGATGACAAACCCATGCTCCTCAGAGTTGGGCTTGTCGAGGAGTTGACCCGTACCGAGCGCATGCAAGCGGTGAAGTGGGGAGTGCTGCTGCGCCAAGTACGCTTTTACGGACCGACGGCGCTCGTTAGCCAGTTGCAAGAGGGCAAGGCGCTCACGATCGAAGGATCGCTGGATACCAAAGGTCGCCAGTTCCTAGTCTCGGATGTGAAGGCGAGCGGAGACATGAAAAGTCCGCCCCCGGCACGGCCGTAAACAATCCCCTGTAACGATGGTCAAGCAGTGTCTCGCTGGACGCTTACTTTCCGCGTGACATGCGTGGCGTGCCAATCAGATACGTTGCCACTCCGGGGCCGACACGAGTTGTGCCGATGTCCCATTCGTAGTTCGTGTCGCCAAGCCGCGAGACTAAGCCTCGTAGCTCATCCGGGGAATAGACGCGCAGACAGGACACAATCCCATCCCACAACAAGAACAGCGGCACGAGTGGGACGAGATAGGTCAACACCAAGCGGGAGACGCGAAACGGTTTGAGAAAAGGCGCCGCGAGGAACACCATCACGGTTCCGATCAACACTCCGATAAAAGCGAAGACGGAGCGATTGACCATCTCAATCACGGCAATGCCTTGACGCTTGGCGACCGCATCGGCGAGCACTTGGTGAGCCTGCGTGGGCGAAAAGTGATGAAACCCATTGGCGATGAGGCGCACTCCGTTTAGCTCGGCGGGGACGTTCGTGGCGTCCACGGGGGTATCGACGCCTTGCAGCATGCCACCAGTCTCCTGCGCGAGCCGTTGATAAGCCGTCACGTTCGGAAACAGATCGCTCAGGCGGGCCCGCGCCTCCAGCCCTTGTTCCCGTAGCAACCGCACGACCGTGCGTGCTGGGCCGCCACTGCCGGAACAGAGGTCGAGGAGTTCCGTCTGTCGCACTCGTTCCATCGCGGCTTTCAGTTTTTCCACGAACGCTTGGTAGGCCGGGCCCGACAGATTGCCCATGAACGTCAGATGATCTTGCATGTAGCCACGAATCTCGCGCGGGAACCACGGTTGATCCTCAAATTCAAAGAGATGCTTTCTTCCCATACTACACTCCGATGGCTTCCACTTGGCGTGGTACAACTGATGTGGAACTCCGGGCTCACTTTCGTTCTCAACAATTGGAGAACATGACCTCTGCGTCGCCTGCTCTTCGGTCGAGAGGATTGCTCCGGCGAAAGGGGTTAAACCCAGGCGTACTGCGTGTGCATGGCCTGTTTCCCGCTACTCTCAAGCACCTCTCCATGAGCAACAATCACCCGATCAAAGTCCCACGTTTGTATCTGCTCAAGTGAGGACCGGAGAGCCGCTCGGTCCTTGACCATTGCCCGAAAGATGCGTGACGGTCCGAAATGACCATACACGCCGTTCAAACGCATGAAGAGCCGCGTAAACCACGAGTCCGAATGGCGGATATGAAAAGCCAAGTCGGTGAGGATCAAAGTGCGGCTGGCGTGATGGAGGAAGACGACCTCTTGAAGTTTCGGCAGGCCACCGACCACGTGTTGTGAAATCTCCTCTTTCCACAGCGCCGGTGGAAAGTCGGTCAAGATTTCATGCGGAATCAAGGGCGTGAGTTTCGCGGGCAGGGCAGGGGAGACGTAGACGGTGGCGCGAGGAAACAAGACGACGGTTTGGGCAAGGAAGAGGTTATGCATCGCATTCGGCGCGACCAGTGCCTGTACTGGGCCGAGTGCCGACACCGCGCTGACGTGCTCTGGTTGTAGCGGGCCGGGTGAGTGCAACCATAATCCGCCGCTGGCAAGTTGTACCACGGTCATGCGCGTGCCAAGCTGTAATCCGCCTACGCGTAGGGGAAAATCCATTACCCAAATGTTGGTCGCGATTGGTTGAAGTGGTGGCATTCGTCCTCCACAGCGAAGGATAACGTGGTTGATTGGAGACCGCGCCGATTGTGGCGCTTTTCGCTTGCTTGTGGAAGTGCTAGGGAAGCAGACCATGCCACGCATCTTCGACAACATTGACCAGTCCTTGCTTCCAGCTCTACGGGAAACTCTTGGCCTTGCGGACCGCGCTGACTTTTGTGTCGGCTATTTCAACCTTCGCGGTTGGAAAACCCTCGACCAGGTTATTAACCGTTGGTCTGGGGGGCTAGGACATTGCTGTCGCTTGCTGGTCGGGATGCAAAGACTACTGCAGGCGAATATTACTATTGCTCTGGGTGATATAGAACTTGGTCGGTACGTCATAGAACCGTCCCACGAGGGCCGCCTTCGCGTTAGCTATTCGCACTAAACGGTCAGAGGGGAGAATGGCTTATGACCAATGACGCTCCGACGCATCTCTTTTCCGCAGATCGGCCCATCGCTTCCCGTAAGGAAGATATCCTGGGGAGGTTTAGTTTTGCCGAGTCGCTCGCATCAGCCATCAAGGGATGGACAGTTAATGACAGCCTTGTCATTGCTTTGTATGGCTCCTGGGGCAGCGGTAAATCTTCCGTTAAAAATATGATTCTTGAAGCGCTACGCGAACAAGAACAAGGTTGCCCACTGATTGTGGAGTTTAATCC
>JABFSC010000313.1 GCA_013140885.1 Deltaproteobacteria bacterium
ACGGTTGGATAAGAAGTTCCGTGACCGCGCACCGCATACGGTCCGGGGGCTCAATGGCAAGGATGGTGAGTTCTTCGTCTGTGAAAATATCAACCCCTTTCCGGTGGCCGCCTTCTTCGGCGCGGGAGTCCCATCGGACCAATTACCCGAACACAACAAAAAGGGCATGGAGGGCGCTCCGGCCAGCGTGTGGGACCCCGCCGCGCGCGTCAAAGACCAGGACCGCGACGGTGTCATCGCCGAGGTGATCTACACTTCAATGGGCATGCCGCTCTACATGTTGAATGATGTCGAACTCAGGGCCGCGTGTTTCCGCGCCTACAATGATTGGGCGGTCGATTATTGTAGCCATAATCCCAAACGGCTATTGCCATTGGGGTTGCTCACACTGGAAGACATTCCAGCGGCGGTGGCGGAACTTACCCGTATCGCCAAGAAAGGCGTGCGCGGGGCGATGATTTGGGCGGAAGCTCCCGATGAAAAGCCGTACAACCATCCGGACTACAATCCTTTCTGGGCGGCCGCTCAGGACGCGAACTTCCCGCTCTCCCTCCATGTCCTGACGGGACGGAAGGGAACGGGCGTCGATTTCTTCAGTGGTAACCTCGCGCTGCAGGCTTCCACCCTGCACCACGAAGTGGAACGCTCGCTAACGGTGTTCGTTCTGGGCGGTGTGTTGGAACGGTTTCCGAGACTGACGATCATCTCGGCTGAGAACGATGTCGCCTGGATGCCCTACCTCATGTGGCGGATGGACATGGTCCACAGCCGGTTGGGGGCTCTCGCTGGCGTGAAGCTGGCCATGAAACCCAGCGAGTATATCAAGCGGCAGGTGTACGCCACGTTCATTAACGAGCCCATCTTCATCAAAACGATGGACATCTATGGACCAGGAAACGCGATGTGGTCATCGGACTATCCGCATACCGCCGCCACCTGGCCACGGTCACAGGATTTCATCAACAACACGTTCAATAACCTTTCAGATAATGACCGTCGCTTGATCGTTCATGACACCGCCGCGAAGGTGTATCGGATTGACGTGTAAATCGTAGGAATTCGGGCAAGAGCGGGACAGAAACGGGGAATCGGCGAAACGGGGAATCGGGGAAAGAAATTTCATTTCCCCTTCTCCTTCTCCGCTTCTCCTACTCCCCGGTTCTCCGATTCTCCGAGTCTGTCAGGTTGCCCTTAGCTGTAAAAAGGAGGACTTATGGCAGAGTTCGATACGATTATTAAAGGGGGAACGATTGTCGATGGCACCCTGGTGCCGCCCTATCGAGGAGACATCGGCATCAAGAACGGCAGGATCGCCAAGATCGGTCATCTCAAAAGTAGCGATGCCAAACAGGTACTCGATGCTTCCGGCCACATTGTTGCTCCTGGCGCGGTGGATCTCCACGCTCACTACGACGCGCCTATTCATTGGGACCCGTACTGCACCATCGGCAGTTGGCATGGCGTGACTTCGGTCACCAATGGCAACTGTGGCTTCGGCTTCGCCCCGGTGCGCCACAAGGACGCGGACCGCTCGATGTTGTCGATGGAACGGAACGAAGCGATTCCGTTCGAGGCGATGAAAGCGACGATGCCGTTCGACTGGGAAACCTTCCCGCAGTGGATGGACCACATCGACCGCATGCCCAAGGCGATCAACATGATCCAGCTCGTTCCGGTCACACCGTTAGTGAGTTATGTCATGGGTGGATGGAACGAGGCGAAGGCGCGTCAGCCCAATGAGAAAGAGACGGCGGAAATCGTGCGGGTGCTGCACGAGGCGATGGCGTCCGGTGCCGGTGGCTGGGCGGCACAGCGTCTTACTGGATACGGGGCGTCCGTCCAGCGTGATTACGACGGCACGCTCATGGTCTCGGACCTGATGGGTGATGAGTTCTATTTGAACATCGCCAAGGCGCTCAGCGAATATGATCGGGGGACGATTCAGTTCGCGCAAGTCTCCGGGGCGTTGGACGAAGGTGTCGATGGGCCGCGCCGTGATATGAGTTTCGCGGGGCGACTCGCCGAGGTGAGTGGCCGACCGACGTTGTTTAACGCGGTGTTGGTGACCGATGAGCGTCCGCAAGTGTTCCGTACCATGCTGAATGTCGTGGACGAACACAATAAACGTGGGGTGCCGCTGGTCGCGCATGGCCTCACCATGCGGCTCGATTTCCGTTTCACGTTGGAAGAGCAGTGGAACCTGTTCGATAACGTCGATGCCTGGCGCGAGGCCACGCTCGGCACGGCGGAAGAGCGCAAGGCGAAGCTCATCAATCCAAAGCTGCGGCAAGCGATGCGTGAAGAATACGACCGCAGCAAACAACCGAAGGCGCTCGGGGACATTGCGGACTTTGTCTGCCGCAAAGTCACCAACGACGCGCTGCGCAATAAATACCGGGATCGCAAGGTACGCGACATCGCCACCGAAGAGAACAAGCATGTCATTGATGTGCTGATCGACATCTCGGCGGCGGACAACTGGAAGACGGAATGGCTGACCCCGGTGCGTAATCAGAACGCCGAGTACTGCAAGGAATTGTTGAGCCATCGCACGGTGGCGGGCTTCTCCGATGGTGGCGCGCATACCAAGTTCCAGACCCTGGGGGCGTATGTGACCGATCTGCTCACTTGGATGGTGCGCGATACCGGGCTGCTGCCGATCGAGCAGGCTCACTATCATCTCAGCTACTTGCCCGCGTGGACGGCGGGATTCACCGACCGCGGATGTCTCCGTGAAGGCATGGCGGCGGACATCCTGGTGTATGATCTCGCGAAGCTCGCGGTGAAACCGATGGAAGTGCGTCATGACGTGCCGCCCAACAACTGGCGGCTCGTCCAGGGTGCGGAAGGCTATCGGTGGATCATGGTGAATGGCCAGGTCACGTTCGAGAACGGGCAGGCGACCGGGTCGTTGCCAGGGCAGTTGCTGCGCTACGGGCAGACGATCTAGCGCGGTCGGAGAGCTACTCATACAGATTGGTGAGCAAGAGGATGGAGCTTACCCCATCCTCTTTTTTTAAGGAGAACGGGAATGATCGAATTAACTCTTGAACAGCGACAAGCCGTGGCTCAGCAGGGGGAAATACCTCCTCGTGCCGTCGATCCAGACACGCAGACCACTTACGTGCTCATCCCGGAAAAAATATATGCTCGCGTAAAGATGCTCTTGGATGAAGAAGAGAGTGAGCAATTCCTGCGCACCCTGACCCCCCATACCATGGAAGTGTTTGGACGAGAGGGGTGGGATGACCCAGCGATGGATATCTACAACGACCTTGATCCCCGTAGCCCGTCATGAATGTCCAACGCGGTGACATCGTTTTGGTCGATTACCCATACAGCGTGGGTGGTGGAACCAAAGTGCGACCTGCCCTTGTGGTCCAGAACGATCACGATAACCAACGGCTGCTGAATACCATTGTGGTTCAGGTTACCAGCGTAACGCGGAGAGCTTTGGAACCAACGCAGTCGTTCATCGCGATTGCGACCGCCGAAGGGCAGCAGTCGGGACTACGACAAGATTCTGTCGTGAACTGCGTCAACCTGCTCACACTAGACAAAAGCGTGGTTCTTCGAAAATTGGGGAGCTTACCGGATGCCCTCATGCGAAGAATCAGCACCTGTCTGAAGGCAGCGCTGGAGTTGCCCTAAATCCCAATTGGCATGAGCGCGGCTTTTGTCTGGTAACCCCTATCGCGCTGCTGCCTCCGCCATGATGATTCCCCCTCACAACCCATTGCCAAGACCAGACAGGATGCCTACGCTCGAACCCATGTCCACCACGGAACGAGTCGAACGCAAACTCGCGGCGATCTTGAGCGCCGATGTCAAAGGCTACAGCCGCCTCATGGGCGATGATGAAGTCGCGACGATTCGTACTTTGACGACCTATCGCGCCGTCATTACGACCCTGATTACGCGACATCGTGGCCGTGTCGTGGATACCCCTGGCGATAATCTCCTCGCCGAATTCGCCAGCGTGGTTGATGCCGTGCAGTGCGCCGTCGAAATTCAACGTGAGCTCAAAACTCACAATGCCGACCTGCCCGCGCCACGGCGGATGGAATTTCGCATCGGGATCAATCTCGGCGACGTGATCGTCGAAGGCGAGCGGATTTATGGCGACGGGGTGAACATTGCCGCCCGGTTGGAAGGGATCGCCGAGGCTGGGGGCATTTGTATCGCTGGCAATGTGCATGACCAAGTGGACACCAAGCTGGGCGCACTTGGCGTGACGTATGAGTTTCTCGGAGAACAGACGGTCAAGAACATCGCGCGCCCAGTCCCCGCGTATCGCGTGGTCCTGGAACCTGGAGTCGCGCCGGTCCCGCAAGCAAGGAGCGAGGACCCCTCGCTTTCTCAACTCCCACAGCCAAGTGCCGTTCCTGACAAACCTTCCATTGCCGTTCTGCCGTTCGTGAATCTGAGCGGCGATGCCGAACAAGAATACTTCAGCGATGGGATCACCGAGGATCTCATCACCGATCTCTCCAAACTGTCTGGGCTGTTCGTGATTTCCCGCAATTCCGTGTTTCTTTACAAGGGCAAAGCGGTCAAGCCCGAACAGATGAGCCAAGAACTTGGCGTGAAGTTCATCTTGGAAGGCAGCGTGCGCAAGGCGGGAAATCGAGTGCGGATCACCGCGCAGTTGATCGATGCCACCACCGGCTATCACCTGTGGGCCGAGCGCTATGATCGCGAGTTGCAAGACATCTTCGCCGTCCAAGACGAAGTGACGCAGAAAATCGTCGCCGCCCTCCAGATCAAATTGACCGAAGGCGAGCAACAACACTTCGGGCGCGTGCCGACCCAGAACTTCGAGGCGTATGAGTGTCTCTTGCGGGGCCTTGAGTTTTATCATCGCCGCACCCCGGAGGCCCACGCGCAAGCGCGACAATTATTCGAGCGCGCGGTGACACTGGATCCCCAGTTCGCGGCGGCTCATGCCTGGCTCGGTCGGGCGTGCATGACCGAATATCTCTTCCAGTGGAGCACCGATTCCTCCCTCATGGAGCAAGGCGCGCTCCTCGCGCGCAAAGCGATGGCCCTGGATGAATCCCTGCCCGTGGCGCATCAGACGTTGGCGTATGCCTACCTGGGACGAAAGCAATATGACCCGGCGCTCGCGGCGGCGCGGCGGGCGGTGGCCTTGGACCCCAATGGGGCCGATGCGTGTGTCACGCTTGGGGAAATTCTCAGTTGCGTGGGACAAGCGGCGGAAGCCATTGAGCTGGTGGAAAAGGCCCTGCGCCTCGACCCACACTATCCCCCCTCGTATCTGTTCGCCTTGGGCCAAGCGTATTATTTGGCGGATCGGAGCGCGGACGCCATCGCCGCCTTTCAGCGCTTGTTCACCCGCAGTCCCGACCATGTGCGGGGCCATTTTTTTTTGGCGATGGTCTATGCCGATGCCGGGCAAGATCACGAGGCACGCGCGGAACTCGCGACCTGTCGGACGATCAATCCGACCTACTCGCCGGAAGGAATGCGGGGCATCGTTCCGTACAAAAACCAAGACCTCGTCGAGCATTGGATGGAGAATGTCCGCAGGCTCCACACGTCCGCGTGACCACCGCCGGCCACGCTTTCCGATTGACAACCGACAGCCATCCAGAGTAGTGTCCCGTGCCGATAGGCAATGGGGATTGTGCTCGCCAACGTTACTCTTAAGGGAGGGGTCTTATGGATACGCGAGGATGGATACGCTCAATGACGGCAACGGCCTGTGCTGGAGTGGTCGCCGGATTTTTCGCTTTTGCTCAGTCGGGATTCGCCGCCGAGGATCTGATCGCCCTGCAAAAGGACCACGATCAATGGGTACACCCTGGACAGAACTACGCGGCCCATCGCTATAGCGAGCTGGATCAAATCACCGCCGCCACTATCAAGGACCTCAAAGTCGCCTGGACGTTTTCCACCGGCGTGCTGCGTGGTCACGAGGGCACGCCGCTGGTCGTGGGCAACACGATGTACCTCGTGACCCCCTTCCCCAATATCGTCTACGCGCTCGACCTCACCCTGCCGGGTGCTCCGGTTAAATGGAAGTATGAGCCCAAGCAGGATGAAGGAGTCATTCCCATCGCCTGTTGCGACGTGGTGAATCGCGGGGCCGCGTACAGCAATGGCAAGATTTTCTTCAATCAGCTCGATACGTACACCGTCGCGCTCGATGCCGCGACCGGCAAGGAACTGTGGAAGGTGCAACAGGGCGATTTCAAGCAAGGCCAAACCATCACGTCCGCACCACTAGTGATTAAAGATAAAGTCATCACCGGCATCAGCGGTGGGGAGTTCGGCGTGCGCGGCTTTGTCACCGCCAATGATGTCAACACGGGGAAACAAATCTGGCGCGCGTACAGCACTGGGCCGGACTCCGAGGTGTTGATCGGCAAGGATTTTTCCTCGCCGTATGCTTCCCATCAGGGCAAGGACCTCGGCGTCTCCACGTGGAAGGGTGACGAGTGGAAGCGAGGCGGAGGGACAACCTGGGGGTGGTACAGCTACGATCCTGAGTTGAACCTTTTCTACTACGGCACCGGCAACCCTGGCGCGTGGAACGCGGATCAACGGCCTGGCGACAACAAGTGGTCGATGAGTCTTTTCGCGCGCAATCCCGACACGGGCGAGGCCAAGTGGGCGTATCAAATGACCCCGCACGATGCGTGGGACTACGATGGCATCAACGAAAGCGTGCTGGTGGACCTCCCTATCGGTGGCACGACGCATAAAGCGTTGGTCCACTTTGACCGCAACGGCTTCGCCTACGCGGTCGATCGCACCAACGGCAAGGTCCTGCTCGCCAAGCCGTTCTCGTATGTGAACTGGGCGGAAGATGTCAATTTGGAAACTGGCGTGCCAATTGAAAAGGCGGACAAACGGACGAAACAGGGGACCAACGTCAAGGATATTTGTCCCGCCGCGATGGGTGGCAAGGATCAACAGCCCGCCTCCTACTCGCCACGCACGAAGCTCTTTTATGTCCCGACGAACAATTTGTGCATGGAGTATGAAGGGACCGAAGTGAACTACATGGCCGGCGTGCCCTACGTCGGCGCGGTGGTGAAGCAATATCCGGGGCCAGGCGGAACGCGCGGCGAATTCATGGCGTGGGACCCGGCGACGGGCACGAAGAAGTGGGGCATCAAGGAGAAGTGGTCCGCCTGGGGTGGTGCGCTGTCCACGGCTGGCGACGTGGTTTTCTATGGCACGATGGATGGCTGGTTCAAGGCGGTTGACGCGCAGGGTGGGAAGGAATTGTGGAAGTTCAAGGTAGGATCGGGAATCATTGGTTCACCGATGACCTATCGCGGACCCGATGGCAAGCAATACGTGGCGATTCTCTCAGGGATCGGGGGATGGTCTGGCGTCGTGGTGGCGGGCGATCTGTCCACGGAAGACCCGACGGCGGCCCTCGGCGCGATTGGCGCTTTTGGTGACCTGGGGAAAGATACCACGAAGGGTGGCATGCTCTACGTGTTCGCGCTTGATGGGACACAGGTCGCGCGGAAATAAGGTGATTTTCCGAAATGAACATCCCGTTTCTGGGTAGCCTGGATGAAGCGAAGCGGAATCCAGGTTCTGCGCAGGACACCCCGGATTCCGCTTCGCTCCATCCGGGCTACAAGGAGTAATCTTTTCGAGAAATCACCTAACCACAATCTATGGAGTGCGCCGCCTGTGGCGGCGCACTCCATAACGGACCGACCCGTACAGTTGTCTCCTCCATGAACTTGCGAAACGCGGTACTCGTCCTCTTCCTGTTGCTGCTCATCCCTTGCTCCCCGCCCGCGTGGGGCGACGACCCGCGTTCCAGCGAGACACAGTTCCGCGTATGCGCCGATCCCAACAACCTGCCGTTTTCCAACCATACCCAACAAGGCTTCGAGAATAAGATCGCCGAGCTGCTCGCGCGGGACCGTGGACAACAGGTTGTCTATACCTGGTGGCCGCAACGGCGCGGGTTCCTGCGGAGCACCTTGCAAGCGGGCGTGTGTGACGTGGTCATGGGTGTCCCGGCTGGATACGATCCCGTGCTGACCACGCCGCCCTATTATCGCTCGACATACACGTTCGTCTCTCGTAAGAGCGCCGCTCCTCCCATCTCTTCTTTTGATGATCCGCTCCTCCGTACCCTCAAGATTGGCGTGCACTTGATCGGCGATGACTACGCCAACAGCCCACCCGCGCATCTCCTGAGTAGTAAAGGGATCGTGGCGAATGTCGTCGGTTACAGCATTTATGGGGATTACGCAGAGGATAGCCCACCAGGGAAGATCATCGCGGCGGTGGCGAGTCGAGAGATCGACGTGGCGATTGTCTGGGGGCCGATTGCCGGGTACTTTGCCAAACAGCAAACAGAGCCGCTAAGCGTGATTCCTGTTCCGTCCGATGTTTCGTTACCCACGCTCCCATTCTCCTATAGCATCGCGGTGGGAGTACGGCGGGGGGATGAGGGACGCAAAACGCAACTGACAGAACTTCTTCAACGCAAGGCCCCGGAGATCGCGCGGATATTGGCGGACTATGGAATACCGACCGTGCAGGAATAGGACATAATGGCTGAGAAGAGAAATCAAAAGGCAAAAGGCAAAAGGCAAAAGGCAAAAGGTAGGGGACCGGGGATCGGGGACCGGGGACCGGAGCCAAAAACAGTTGTCAGTTCCCAGCACCTAACACCCAGCACCCAGCACCGTGTTGTGGCTCTGGCGTTCGTTCTTTGCTTCTTGC
>JABFSC010000613.1 GCA_013140885.1 Deltaproteobacteria bacterium
TCCTTCTGCCGCTGTTCGTGCTCTCCACGGTGACGGCGGTGTACGGCAGTGAATATCTTGAGGTCTATCGAGAACGGAAACACCTCGGCGCGTCATGGTTCTTCTTCAATGGACTGGTGGCCAGCATGACCGTCGTCGTGATCGCACGGAATGGGATTTTATTCTTAGTGGCCTGGGAGGTGATGGCGCTGGCCTCCTTTTTTCTGGTGACGTTCGAGGATGAATACGCGAGCGTGCGTCACGCCGGGTGGATATATCTGGTGGCCACGCATATCGGGACTGCCTTTCTCCTGGCGCTGTTCATTCTGTTGGGACGAGAGCATGGGTCGCTGGACTTCGATCAGTTCACGGTCTCCGCCGGGCCTGGCCTGTTATTTCTGCTCGCGGTGATTGGCTTTGGGACAAAAGCTGGATTCATGCCGTTGCACGTCTGGTTACCCGAGGCGCACCCCGCGGCCCCCACCCATGTGTCCGCGCTGATGTCCGGCGTGATGATCAAGACCGGCATTTATGGTCTCGTCCGTGTGCTCACGTGGTTGGGCCCGCCGGTGATGTGGTGGGGGTGGGTGCTCTGCGGCATTGGGCTGTGTTCCGGTGTTCTCGGTGTCCTCTTCGCGCTGGCCCAGTCCGACCTCAAACGTATGCTCGCTTATTCCAGTGTCGAGAATGTCGGCGTGATCACCCTTGGCTTGGGGCTTGGGCTCATCGGCATGAGTGCCGGGGCTCCGTCACTCGCGGTGCTGGGGATCGCGGGGGGATTGTTGCATGTCATCAATCACGCGCTCTTTAAGGGACTGCTGTTCCTTGGTGCCGGGGCGGTGATGCATGGCGCGGGGACGCGCGAGATGTCGCGGCTTGGTGGTTTGCTCAACCGCATGCCGTGGACCGGCGTGTCCTTTCTCGTTGGCGTGGTGGCGATTGTCGGTGTCCCGCCGCTCAACGGCTTTGTCAGTGAATTCCTCATCTATCTGAGCGCGTTTCACGGCACGATGGTCCTCTCTCGGACCGCGGTGACCCCAGCGCTCGCCGTTATCGCCGGACTTGCCCTGATCGGTGGTCTGGCCGCCGCGAGTTTCACCAACACCTTTGGCATGGTGTTCCTTGGGGAGCCGCGCACTGAGCGGGCCGCGTACGCACACGAGGTCGGACCCGCGATGCGGACATCCTTGGTTTTCCTAGCTGTTGGATGCGTACTGATGGCGGTGCTCGCGCCCTGGCTCGTGGTCACGTTGGTTCCCGTCCTTACGACTGTGACGACAATGTCCTCGGACGTGGTGGTCGCGGAGCTGGAACCTGTGGCGCATGCCCTATCCCTGGTGACGCTTGGGAGTGGTGGGCTGGCGCTAGTCTTCGCCGGACTGGTCGGCTTGCGTTGGCGGCTGCTGGCGCACCGGCAGGTCACGGAACAGGTGACGTGGGACTGCGGTTATGCTCGGCCAACCGCGCGTATGCAGTACACTGCGGCTTCCTTTGCCCAGCCTCTTACGAGTATATTTCGCGGTCTACTACGAACGCGGATATGGCTCTCTCCCCCCCGTGGGTTGTTTCCTCAGAGAGCCACGCTGACACGGGAGACGGATGATCTGTCTCAGACGTGGTTGTACCAGCCGCTCTTCGCGGGCATGGGCCGCCTCTTCGCATCTCTCCGATGGGTTCAACATGGACGGGTGCATCTCTACGTCTTGTATATCGCCGTGACCCTGGTCGTGTTGATGGTGTGGAAGTTGGGATAAGGTGATGTCGTTGATATCCGTGGTACCGCCGCTTCTCGCGCTCGTGTTCGCTCCGCTGCTCTTAAGCCTCATCAACCGTACCAAAGCGGTTGTCGCTGGTCGCCGTGGTCAACCGCTGTCGCAGCCGTACCGCGACCTCTGGAAGCTCTTGCACAAAGGCGCGGTGTATAGTCGTACCACCACCTGGGTGTTTCGCGCTGGTCCCATGGTGGGGTTGAGCGCCGTGCTGATCGCACTGGTGGTGACCCCATTCGGGAATATCCCGGCGTTGCTCGCCTTTCCCGGGGACGCGGTGTTCTTCGCTTATCTATTAGGCTTGATGCGGTTCTGGACGATCCTCGCGGCGCTTGATACCGGATCGAGCTTTGAAGGGATGGGCGCCAGTCGCGAAGCGACGTATGCGGCGTTGACGGAACCCGCGTTGTTCTTAGGACTGGCCGCGATCGCGCGCCACGGTGAAACGCTCTCGTTGTCGCCGATGTTCGCCCACATTACCAGTACAAGCTGGGGACATGCCGGTCCGGCGTTCGCATTGCTCGCGGCTGCTTTCTTCGTGGTCTTTCTCACCGAGAACGCCCGCATTCCGATTGACGATCCCACCACGCACCTGGAACTGACCATGATCCATGAGGTCATGGTGCTGGATCATGGTGGGCCCGATTTCGCGTTCATTTTATATGGTGGTGCGCTCAAGCTTTGGATACTGGGCGCGCTCCTCGTCGGGGTGCTGGTGCCCGTGCGGAGCGGAGTGGCGTGGCTTGACCTGGGCGCGGCTGTCGCTGGCCTCGTATGCTTGGCTATCCTAACCGGCGTGATCGAATCGTCGATGGCGCGTCTACGGTTGGTACATATTCCGCAATTGCTGGTTGGCGCTGGGGTGCTGTCGGCCCTGGCGCTGGTGTTGGTCTTGAGGTGATTCCATGCAGACCTGGATCGATACGCTGTTAGTGCTGGTGGTGCTACTGAATTTTTCGGTGTTGGGGTCCAGCCGTCTCGCCGCTTGTATTCGCGGCGTGGCACTGCAAGGGGGGTTGCTTGGACTCTTTACGTTCCTGGCGCATGAGGAAGGCAGCCTGCTCCGTCCGGGCCTCTTGGCACTCTCGAGTATCGGCCTCAAAGGGATCGCGTTTCCTTTACTCTTATTTCGCGCCGTGCGAGAAGCGGACGTGCGCCGGGAGATCGAGCCCTACGTGGGATATAGCCTGTCGATTCTGATGGGGCTTGCGGTCTTACTGTTTGCCTTGTGGTTGAGCGGACGACTGCCGCTCCCGCGTGAGCCAGCGTCCTCACTCATCGTCCCGGTCGCGCTGTTCACGAGTTTTGTTGGACTGTTCATCATTATCAGCCGCAAGAAAGCGATCACCCAGGTGCTCGGCTACCTCATGCTCGAAAACGGCATCTACACGTTTGGTGTCGGTCTTGTGCAAGGCACGCCACTGCTGATCGAGCTGGGGGTGCTGCTTGATGTCTTCGTCGCGGTGTTTGTCATGGGGATCACGATTTTTCATATTAATCGGCAATTCGACCATATCGACACCGCCCGCCTGGCGTTGCTGAAGGGCTAGGATTGATGCTCCTCGCGTTATTATTATTGCTGCCGACCGTGGCCGGGCTGAGCGCCGTTGTGATCCGAGCCGATGAGACGCGGCGTGCCCTGCTCGTGCTCACCGCGCTGCTTCACTTCGGGTTGACCGCGATGACCTGGATTCGCCCTCCAGCCCCACTCCTTGAGGGATGGTTGTGGTTGGATGCGGTGGGGCGGCTGTTTCTCTTGATTATCAGCCTCCTCTTTCTGGCGATCGCGGTGTATGGGGTCTCCTATCTGCGCCGCGAATCCCATGCGACGCATACCGATTTTGAAGAAGCCTTCGTCTTCGGCGACGCGCCGGAAGCGAGGTTCACTGGCTGTTTGCTGCTGTTTTGCGCGGCGATGACGCTGGTCACCATGAGCCAGCACTTTGGTATCCTGTGGGTGGCGATTGAAGCCACCACGCTGGTGAGTGCGCCGCTGATTTACTTTCATCGCCATCACCGCTCGCTCGAAGCCACGTGGAAATACCTGCTACTGTGTTCCGTCGGCATCGCCCTGGCGTTGCTGGGCAATTTTTTTTTAGCGGTCGCGGCGACACAGTCGGATGGTACCGTCCTCCCGTTGGTGGTTGGTGATCTGGTGCGTGGAGGCTCTCAACTGCACGGCGCGTGGCTCAACGCCGCGTTTCTCCTATTCCTGGTGGGCTACGGGACAAAAATGGGGTTAGCCCCATTCCATACGTGGTTGCCGGACGCGCACAGTGAAGCGCCGTCGATGGTTTCCGCCCTGCTGTCCGGCGCGCTGTTGAACTGCGCCTTCTTGGGCATCGTGCGTGTCATGCAAGTGTGTGCCGCGGCGGGACACCTCGCTTTTGGCCGTGATCTCCTGGTTAGCTTCGGACTCCTGTCGATGGCGGTGGCCGCGGTTTTTCTGGTCGGACAGACGGACTATAAACGACTCCTCGCCTACTCCAGCGTGGAACACATGGGCATTCTCGCGCTTGGCGTTGGCCTTGGAGGTAGTGGGAACTTTGGCGCGCTGCTGCACGCGGTCAATCACTCGCTGACCAAAGGGATGTTGTTTCTGGTGGCGGGAAACATTTTGAGCGCCTATCAGTCGAAATCGACCGTTGAGGTTCGCGGGGTGCTGCGCGTGCTCCCGATCTCAGGGTTCCTTTGGGTTGGCGGGTTGTTCGCCATGACCGGCTCGCCGCCGTTTGGGACGTTCCTCAGTGAGTTCATCATCTTGAAAGCGGCACTCGAGCAAGGGCGGACTGGGGTGGCGATTGCCTACCTGGTGTTCTTGGCGATTATTTTCGTGGGCTTGGCCACCGCAGTACTGGGTATGGCGCAGGGAACGCCAACCGAAGGGCAACGCCGGATACCAGAATCGGAATCGCCGTGGACGGTGCTCTCTCCGGCTTTCTTGGGCGTGCTCGTGCTGCTGCTGGGCCTGTATCTTCCGCCCCTGCTCCGTCAGACGGTGCAGGAGGCGGCGCGGACACTGGAGTCATCGCAACCATGACCGGACTCACTTTTCGGCCGCAGCGCGCGGTGGCACTGTCGGAGATTCCGTGTGTGACCATCGGTGAATTTCGTGACACGGTGCTGACCGCGGTTACCGAGGGGGGGCGTCTGGCGGCCTTGTTTGGGCACCCGTCGGAGAAGGAGACGGTCCAGCTCTTCGCCGTCTTGGCGTACAGCGGCACTGGCATGCTCGCGGTTACTTCCACCGTCGTGTCCGATGGGTATCCCGCGCTGACCCCCGACTGCGCGCAGGCTCATTGGTTCGAGCGAGAAATCGCCGAACAGTGGGGTGTGCGACCGCACGGGCATCCGTGGCTTAAACCGATTCGCTTTCACGAAAGCTATCGCGCTGGCCATGAGGTCTGGCCACACCCCCCAGGGCAGCCACTCGCTCCGAGTGTCACCGACTTCTTCCAGGTGCAGGGCCCAGATGTGCATGAGGTGGCGGTGGGCCCTGTCCATGCGGGGATTATCGAGCCCGGCCATTTTCGCTTCCAGTGTCATGGGGAAGAGGTCCTTCACCTGGAAATTTCCCTTGGCTATCAGCATCGCGGCGTCGAACGGATGTTGGTGGGGGGGCCAACCAAACGCACCATTCACTACATGGAAACCTTGGCGGGAGACACCTCGGTCGGTCACGCCACCGCGTACTGTCACGCCGTTGAGGCACTGACGGGAGGTCGTGTCCCCATGCGGGCGCAGGTCGTGCGGGCCATCGCGCTCGAACTGGAGCGGCTCGCGAATCATACCGGGGACCTTGGGGCATTGGCTGGCGATGTCGGGTATCTTCCCACGGCGTCCTATTGTGGACGCATTCGTGGTGATTTCCTGAACCTGACCGCGCTCCTCTGCGGGAGTCGTTTCGGACGCGGGCTCGTGCGACCAGGGGGTGTCGGATTCGCGCTTGAGGCCACGCGGGTGGCGCAATGCCAAGAGCGGCTGGAACGCGCGCTGCACGATGTCACCGGAGCGGTTTCCTTGCTGTGGGACACGCCCTCGGTGGTGGCGCGGTTTGAAGAGACGGGGGTCGTCTCTCGCGAGACGTGCGACGCGCTGGGATTGGTTGGTCCAGCGGCGCGTGCGTGTGGTGCCAACCGTGATGTCCGCCATGATTTCCCTTCGGGCCTGTTCCATGTTGCCCATCTCCCAGTCGCGACCTGGCACACGGGCGATGTCTTCGCGCGGGCTCACGTGCGCTGGCTGGAGATGCAACGCTCCTCCGCGTTTATTCGCGAACAGCTTGCCGCGCTGCCGGGCGGACCCGACCATGAACCCCTGGGGTCCCTTCCAGCGCATCACTTCGTCGTTTCCCTGGTTGAAGGCTGGCGTGGAGAAATCTGCCACGTGGCGATGACCGATGCCGCGGGTCATTTTTCCCTGTATAAGGTCGTGGACCCGTCGTTTCATAACTGGATGGGATTGGCCGTGGCACTGCGCAATCAGCAGATTTCTGACTTTCCCCTGTGCAACAAAAGTTTCAACTTGTCCTATTGTGGGCACGATCTCTGAGGTCACACTATGTTCAATCTCCTGAGAACCCGATTGCGGCAAGGACATCGGACGATTCCCTATCCGGCTGAAGCACCGGTGTTACCGGATCGTTTCCGTGGCGCTCCGGTGATCAGTGGCACGAAATGCGTCGATGAGTGTCGTGTGTGCGTGGCAGCTTGCCCGACCGATGCCATTGAGAAGGACGCACTTGGACTGCGGCTTGATCTGGGGCGGTGCCTCTTCTGCGCGGAGTGTGAACAGGCATGTCCCACGGGGGCGATTCATTTCACTCAGGACTATCGCCTAGCGACGCGCGCACGCGCTGATCTGGTCACGGATGGCAACGTTCTCCGTCTGGCCGATGCGCTTGATGCCACGAGTCGCCGTCTTTTTGGGCGCTCGCTCAAACTGCGACAAGTCAGTGCCGGTGGCTGTAACGCCTGCGAAGCCGATGTGAATGTACTGAATACCATCGTCTTTGACTTGGGCCGCTTTGGCATTCAGTTCGTGGCGTCACCGCGCCATGCCGATGGCATATTGATTACCGGCCCGGTGACCCAGAACATGCGGCTCGCCCTCCAGAAAACCTACGACGCCGTCCCGGCCCCTAAGATCGTGATCGCGGTCGGTGCCTGTGCGATCGCGGGCGGCCCCTTCGTGGATCACCCGGAAGTCCACAATGGCGCGGACGCTGTGGTGCCGGTGGATCTCCACATTCCTGGATGTCCGCCCCATCCGGTCACGATTCTCGACGGATTGTTACGGCTACTGGGCAGACTCCCCAACGACCGTCGCCATCCGCTCTAGTAAAATGCCTGGTATTGGGGTACGAAAAATCGCGCGCTCCACGGAGCGACACTCAGGAAAGGCAAAGAAGGAGGAGATATGTCGGAACTGAATGATTTCAATCAACAGGTGATTAACGAATTCCGCGCGAACCAAGGCAAAGTGGGCGGGCAACTCGGCAACATGCCCGTGCTCCTCTTAACGGCGACCGGGGCCAAGAGTGGGCGGACGATCACCAAACCATTGGTGTACAGCAAGGATGGTGATCGTATCGTGATCATCGCCTCGTTCGCGGGCGGTCCTAAGAGTCCCCCTTGGTATTTCAACTTGGTGGCGAACCCCGAAGCGACGGTCGAAGTCGGCACCGAACGCTTTCGCGTACGGGCCACGGTCACATCTGGTGAGGAGCGAGAACGCCTCTTCAATCGTCAAGCCGATCAGATGCCTATTTTCAACGAGTATCGGCAAAAGACCACACGGCAGATTCCCGTGGTTGTGCTGACGCGGATTGAGTGAGCGGTAGGCTGGGGTCTGGGCGGAACTGGTGGGAGCCGAGACATACTCTCAATAAGGGCGAGGAAGAGATATGGCACTTGATCCCAAGAAATTACAAAAGAAGCGGGCTCGTAAGGCCGCCAAACGGAAAGCCGTCGTTACTCGTAAAGCAGCAGCACTGCCCGGTCTTTTGGCGACAGGGGCAAGAGTGATCAAGCTGGCGATCAAGGCCCCACTTCACGAATGCTTGAGCGCGACGGAAATGTTCACGACTGGTATGGGCACGGTGGTCGTCAGCCGCGCGATGCCCGATGGGCGGATCGGGGTGTCTTTTTTCTTGCTTGATGTGTACTGCCTGGGAGTCAAAAGCGCCTATTTTCTCCCGCTGTCGCGCGACGAGTACGAGGAGCGTCTCGATTCCTTGGCCGACAATGAGACGATGCTCCCCATCCAGCCAGCCTGCGCTCGCAAACTGATCGAGGATGCCGAAGCCTACGCGCGAGACTTGGGGTTTGGTCCTGACCCAGACTATCAGCTCGCTAAGCGGATCATGGGCGATATCGATGCCTCGGCCTGCGCCACGTCCTTTACCTTCGGCAAAGACGGGCAACCGTTCTTTATCGCGGGCCCCCATGACAGTCCTCGACGCATCGACAAGATTATCGAGACACTCACGCGGCGCTGTGGACCGAATGGGTTCCATTATGTACTTCCCCTGGGTGCCCCTTTCGATTTTGACGACGACGCGACGTTTGAGGTCGAATTTGTGGAGGAGGACGAGGGAACGGAAAGGAAAATGGGTTGAGGGGGCCGACCTCAACGCGAATCATCATGGAAAGGAGACCGTCGTCATGGCTGAACAGACCATCGTCTTTGCCCAAGGGATCGAGATGCCGCCGGACATTCTCGCGCTGGTGCGGCAGATGAAACCGGCGGGTTTTACCTTGCACATGCTGCCGCATACCGTCAGTGTCGAGGAGATCGGCACGGCGATCCAGGAAGCGGAGTACCTGACCGGCTTTCCACGGGCTCTGCCGGATGATGCGTATGCGAACGCCAAGCGTCTCAAGCTGCTCCAGGTGCTAAGCGCGGGCTACGACTACGTCAATATCGACGGAGCGCGCAAAGCCCGCATCCCAATTTGCGCGAACGGCGGTGCCAATTC
>JABFSC010000245.1 GCA_013140885.1 Deltaproteobacteria bacterium
ACTCATGCCCCCACCAAGGGCGGTATGAAGCAAATAGGCCGCGTACCACGCCGGGTCCTCCACCGCTACACATGGCACCCCAAGAGAGAGATGCGTCTGCTCCAGCTTGCGCCGATGCGGGTAGAAACCTGGGCAGGCGACCGGTGGCGTGCTCGGCACGATAGCGGCTTTGCCCGTGAGTGCCGAGAGCGCTGGACCAAACTGGTCGCACACCTCTTCATGGCGCGCGCCACCCGCCATCGCCACCACAATGCGGTCCGGTCGATAACGATGCTCCAGATAACGTAGAAAATCTCCACGCTGGAAGCGCGACACCCCCACCGCCGTCCCGGAAATAGGCCAGCTCAGCGGATGGCCACGCCAGTAGTCGAGATGGAACAAGTCGTGAATAAGATCGTCTGGCGTGTCTTCAATCTGGGCGATCTCTTGGCAAATCACCGACCGTTCGCGTTCGATCTCCTCGTCATCGAACCGCGAGTGCAAGAAGACATCGGTCAGTAAGTCAAAGGCGAGCGGCAGATGCTCCGGGAGCACCTTGGCGTAGTAGCAGGTGTATTCTTTCGAGGTGAAGGCATCGAGCACGCCGCCCACCGCGTCGATTTCCTCGGCGATGGCGGCGGCGGTGCGGCGTTCAGTGCCCTTGAAGAAGAGATGTTCGAGGAAATGCGCGATGCCGTTTTCTTCGGGTGCTTCGTCGCGCGAGCCGTTCTCAACCCAGATCCCAACGGTCACCGAGGGCATGCCCGGCATCTCTTCCGAGACCAGGCGCACTCCGTTCTCAAGGATCGTGCGGTGCATCATTTAGTTGGTCCCGCTGCCCGCCCCTTGTGTTTCTTGCAGCGCTTCGCGGTGGCTCAGGCGAATTTTCCCTTGCCGGTCGATTTCGAGCACCTTGACCATGATCTCGTCGCCTTCCTCGACCACATCCTCCACGCGCCGCACGCGTCCACCGGTGCCAAGTTGCGAGATATGCACGAGCCCATCCGTCCCCGGCAGGATTTCAACGAACGCGCCAAAATCCATCACCTTGCGCACGGTGCCTTTGTAAATCTTGCCAATCTCCGCCTCGGCCGTGATGCGGTTGATGCGCGCGATGGCCTTGCTCATCGCCTCGCCATCGGCGGACGCGATCACCACGGTGCCATCATCCTCAACATCAATCTTCACGCCCGTCTCTTCGATAATCGAGCGAATCATCTTCCCACCTGGGCCGATGAGATCGCGGATTTTTTCGGGTTTCACCTTCATCGTGGTGATGCGTGGCGCATAGCCCGACACATCCTCACGCGCGACCTCCAACACTTTCATCATCTGCTCAAGAATGAACAACCGCCCGTCACGCGCCTGATACAGGGCTTGTTGCATGACTTCCTTGGTGACCCCGGCGATCTTGATGTCCATCTGCAACGCGGTGATGCCTTGGGCGGTACCCGCGACCTTGAAGTCCATATCGCCCAGATGATCCTCGTCGCCGAGAATATCACTGAGCACGCGGACCGCTTCGCCTTCCTTAATCAGCCCCATCGCGATTCCGGCCACCGGCGCTTTGATCGGCACGCCAGCATCCATCAGGGACATCGTGCCACCGCAAACGGTTGCCATCGATGAGGAGCCGTTGGACTCCAGCACTTCGGACACGATGCGCACGGTGTACGGAAAGTCGGCTCCGTCGGGCATCATGGCTTGCAGGGCGCGTTCAGCCAGAGCGCCATGACCAATCTCGCGGCGACCAGGGCCACGCAGCGGTCGGACCTCACCTACGCTGAAGGCGGGGAAATTGTAGTGCAGCATGAACTTCTTGAACTGCTCGCCCACGAGCGCATCCACCCGTTGTTCGTCCGCCGCCGTGCCCAATGTGGCGATCACCAGCGCTTGCGTCTCACCACGAGTGAACAGGGCCGAGCCATGCGTCCGGGGCAGTACCCCCACTTCGCAGGTGATCGGACGAATATCGGATAAGCCACGGCCATCGACCCGGCGATGTTCGCGCACGACCAGCATGCGCAGGGCTTCGCCTTCCTGCTCTTCGAGGATGCCATCGATCTCACGTTCACGACCAGCATACTCTTCCGCCAGCGCGGCTTTCACGGCTTGCTTGACGTTCGCGACCGCTGTGCGTCGCTCGAATTTGCCGGTGACGAGCAGGCCCGCTTCGAGTTTTCCGGCCACGAGGCCACGAACCCGTTCGATCAAGACGGTATCACGCGGCACTGGCACGACGGTCCGCTTCGGCTTACCGACCACGCGGGCGATTTCGTCTTGCACATCAAGAATCGGTTTCACGGATTCCTGCGCCAGGAAGAGCGCTTCGAGCATGTCCTCTTCGGACACGGCCTGCGCGCCACCTTCCACCATGATGATCATGTTGCGGCCCGCCGCCACGAACAGGTTGATGTCGCTCTCATCAAGTTGGCTTTGCAGGGGGTTCACGGTCATCACGCCACGCAGGCGACCGATCCGCACCCCAGCGATAGGACCACCAAAGGGGATGTCCGACACTTGCAGCGCCGCCGAAGCCCCAATCATCGCGAGGGTGTCAGCGTCGTTTTCACGGTCCACGGAAAGGACCGAGGCGACCACTTGAGTCTCGCAGTAGAACCCTTCGGGAAATAACGGACGGAGGGCGCGGTCCACTAATCGAGAGGTGAGGATTTCGCGTTCCGAGGGGCGACCTTCGCGCTTGAAGAAGCCGCCGGGGATTTTGCCCGCGGCGAAGGTGCGTTCTTGATAATCAACGGTGAGGGGGAAGAAGTCGATACCGACACGGGCGACTTCCGTCGCCGTCGCGGTGACGAGAACGACGGTTTCTCCGTAAGTGACGATGGCCGCTCCGCTCGCCTGTTTCGCCATGCGGCCAGTTTCGATACTCAACGGCCGCCCATAAAATTCCATTTCTATTTTCTTATACATATACCTATGCGACTCCCCAGCGCTTCGTGCGAAGCGCGGTTGCGAGACACTGTCAGAAGGGCGGTGACGGAAGGATTAGCGACGCAATCCGAGGCTTTTGATGAGATTGCGATACCGGGCGTGATCGACTCCACGAAGGTAATCCAACAGCCGTCGCCGTTGCCCAACCATTTTCAGGAGCCCGCGTCGGGAGAGATGGTCTTTGGCGTGTGTTTTGAAATGTTCGGTCAAATGGACAATGCGCTTCGTCAAAAGCGCGACTTGTACTTCGGGGGAGCCAGTGTCCGTGTCGTGGCGACGATACTGTTGCATCGTCTCGGCTCTGCGCCCTACCTCCTGCAAGTTACTCATTGCTTCTCCTTACTTGGTGTTACTTGATTGGTGTCTCGAACCTCTTACCACGGCCACCCCTCACTGTAAAGCTGAAAACACGCGCAGAAACTGCCATTGTCCATCGCGGTGTTGCACCATCGCGACGAGGGTTCCGTTGGCTCCCACCAGTTGGATCGGTTCATTGAGGTCCTTTGGTTGTCCGAGCACCTGAGACAAGACCGCCTGCCGTCCTTGGCGCACGAGGATCTCGACTTCAGGGGTGATGGTAACCGCTGGATACTCTCGTAATGCCGTCGTCAGCGAGAGGACTGGCAGCGCCTCTCGCGCCAGCAGTGGCGCGCATTGGTCGAGCGGAATCGCCTCCGTGATGTCAAAAGGACCGAACTCCGTGCGCCGCAGGGTCGCGAGATGCGCCCCACATCCCAGCGCTTGGCCAATGTCCAGCGCCAACGTGCGGATGTAGGTCCCTTTGGAACAGACCAGGGAAAATTGCAGCAGGTCGGCGGCGATCGCGTCGAGCACGAACTGCTTAATCATAATTTTGCGCGGCTCGCGTTCGATCTCCACGCCTTGGCGGGCCAGTTTATAGAGAGGCGTGCCCTGATGTTTAAGCGCGGAGTACATCGGCGGCGTTTGCCACGATTCACCGGAGAAGCGGTGCATGAGTTCTTGCAACATCTCTGGTGACAGCGCGGGCACGGGCGCGGTACGGGTGACGGTGCCGGTGAGATCGTAAGTGTCGGTCTCGGACCCAAGGCGCATCGTGCCTTGGTAGGCTTTGCGTTCGACCATGAGGAACTGGGCGATTTTGGTGCCTTCGCCCAGACAGATCGGCAGCAGTCCACTGGCGAAGGGATCAAGCGTGCCAAGATGGCCGACGCGGTCGGCGGCGAGGGTCTTTTTGACCGTGCGCACCACCGCGGCGGAGGTTATGCCTTCGGGCTTATCAATGAGGAGAATGCCGTGCAGCGGAGTCACTCGTGCTTTTCTTGTTCAACCTGTCGCAGCAAACTTTCGAGGCGGTTGGCTTTTTCCAGGGTGGTGTCGTAGAGGAATCGCAGTTCGGGCGTATGGCGCAGTTGCAAGCGGGTGGCAATTTGGCGCTTGATGTAGCCGACGGCGCTTTTGAGTCCGAGGAGCGCGTCTTCGTGGTCGTCGGGCTGCAACGTGGAAAAATAGATTTTCGCCAGCTTGAGGTCGGGCGTAATATCGACTCCGGTCAAGGTGACCCCTTCAACACGCGGGTCTTTGACTTCGCGTCGTAAAATGTCGGCGACGGTCTCTTGGAGCAGACCGCGCACTCGTTCTGGGCGGCGGGAGGGCATAAGCAGTTTTCAGTGGAGTCTGAGAGTCTGAGAGTTCCTAAACTCCTCGACTCCCCGACTCTTTTCGACTCCTCGACTCTTCTGGAGCTAATAATGGATAAACTCGACCGCCGAGTCGCCGACCTCGGCGAGGTGCATCTTTTCGATGAAACGCACCGCTGCTTGCAGCGCGCCGTCAATGTACGCTTGGTCCGTGCCCACCTGGCAGATGCCGAGTTGCGTCTTTTGCCAGAGGTCGTTATCTCCACACTCGGAGATCGACACGTTGAACTCGGTCCGTACCCGCGCCTTGATACGTCGGAGCACGGACCGCTTGTCCTTGAGTGAGTGACTCTCGTCGATATACAACGTCAGCAGTAACACCCCGACAACCATGATGCCCACTCACGCGTCTATCGAGCGGCTTGCTGCGCCCTCGGCTCCAAGCGGCGGAGCACCTGCTCCATCTCAAACGCTTCAATCGTGTCCCCCGCTTTCGGGTCTTGGAAATTTTCGAGCAGCACGCCGCACTCCATCCCCGACGTCACTTCCTTCACATCATCCTTGAAACGACGGAGGCTGGCGATTCTTCCGGTGTACACGACTTTCTGATCTCGGATGAGGCGCACATCAGAACCGCGCGTCAATTTCCCCTCGGCCACCAAGCACCCGGCAGCCAATCCTAATCGTGACACGGGGAAGGCTTGTCTCACATCGGCTTTGCCCAGCGGCTTCTCGCGGAAGGTCGGTGCCAGCATCCCTTCGAGAGCGGCACGCACATCTTCAATCGCTTCATAAATAATGGTGTAGAGTCGAATCTCGACATTCTCGCGTTCGGCCAGGTGCACCGCTTTGCTCTCCGGCTTGACATTGAAGCCGATGATAATCCCCTGCGAGGCGGACGCCAGCAGCACGTCGGATTCCGAAATGCCACCCACGGAGGAATGGAGAATCGTCATTTTTACTTCACTGGAAGAAAGGCGACTCAGCGCGTCGGACACGGCTTCGACCGACCCCTGAACATCCGCCTTGACGATGGCCTTCAGCTCCTTCACTTCCCCAGCCTGCACCTGCTGGTAGAACTCTTCGAGGGTGCTGCGACTGCTGCTCTTGGCCAGTTCAGTCTCACGCCGTTTCACGCGGCGATGCTCGGCCACTTCTCGCGCCGACGCTTCATCCGCCAATACGGTAAAGCGGTCGCCCGCTTCCGGCACGCCGTTCAACCCCAGGATTTCAACGGGAATGGACGGCGTCGCGCGTTCAATCTTATTGCCGTAACTATCGACCATCGCGCGGATACGGCCATATTCGGACCCACACACAAACGGGTCGCCCACTTTGAGGCTGCCTTCTTGCACCAGCACGGTGGCGACGGGGCCACGACCACGGTCGAGCTTGGCTTCGACAATCGTCCCGCGCGCGAGCTTTTCGGGATGCGCTCGCAGCTCCATGATGTCGGCTTGCAACAGAATCATTTCCAACAAGTTGGGAATCCCGTCGCCGGTCTTCGCCGAGACAGGGGCGAAAATCGTGTCGCCGCCCAGCTCTTCGGATACCACACTGTGGGTCAGGAGTTCACGTTTGACCCGCTCCTGGTCCGCGCCGGGCTTGTCGATCTTATTGATCGCCACGATCATCGGTACCTTGGCGGCGCGGGCATGGTTGAGCGCTTCGACGGTCTGCGGCATCACGCCATCATCCGCCGCGACGACGAGGATCACGAGATCCGTGACCTGCGCCCCACGAGCACGCATGGAGGTAAAGGCTTCATGGCCAGGGGTATCAAGAAAGGTGACGCTCCGACCCGCCACTGGCACGCTGTAGGCACCAATGTGTTGCGTGATGCCGCCGTGCTCTTGTTCCGTGACATTGGTCTTGCGAATCATGTCGAGCAGCGAGGTCTTGCCGTGATCGACATGGCCCATGATCGTGACCACGGGCGGACGGGGTTCGAGCTTCTCTTCGTCGGCATGTTCCTCATGGCCCACTTCGAGCGCCGATTCCACATCAAAGGCGACATTCTCGATCGTATGCTCGAATTCCGCCGCGACCAGGGTCGCCGTCTCAATATCCAGCGCCTGGTTGATCGTCGCCATGACGCCCAGGCCCATCAATTTCTTGATGACCTCGCCGGCTTTGACACCCATGTTGCGCGCCAGATCACCGACGGTGACGACTTCGGAAATGCGCACCACGCGCTTGCTGGCCTTGGGCACCGTGATTTCGGTCTGTCGTTGGTCTTTCCCAGGAAGGACCCGTTTCTTACGGTTCCCACCACGAACCAACCGCAGATCCCGTTCTTGCACTTCCGTCGTTTCAGGGCTGTGGACGACTTTCCGTTTTTTCGGACGCTTACCGGTGGCATCCGTGGGAGCCGCCGGGGCCGCGGCGGGCGGCTGCTCTCGACTTGGGGTTGGTGCGCGACTCGGCGTCGGTCCGCGACTTCCGGGAGTCGTCGGAGCAGGAGTGCGCGAGGCTGGACGAAATTCCGTGCGGGGTCGCGGTTCAGGAGCAAGGCTACCTAAATCAATACGGCCCAAGACGCGAGAAGAACGCTCGCCAGGAAGAGGGACGCCAGGCGCTGGCTTCGCGGATGCGAGCGTTGCCGAGGGCGCTACGCCAACCGCTGGTCGTGATGCTGACGGCGGAGGCGCGGACGGAACGGTCACTGGTGCTTTGGCTTCGACCCGTGGAACCTCGACTCGTGGAGTTTGCACTCGCGGAGCTTCGACGTGTTGGGCCTTGACCTGTAGGGCTTCAGCCTGTGGGACTTGGACCGGTGAAGTCTCGACTCGTGGGGTCTCAACCCGTGGGGTCTCAACCCGTGGGGCTTCAACCATCACTGGCGTTTCGGACGGGGTCGCATGGCTTGGAGTAGGCGATGATGTTTCAGGAGTCATAGACGCAGTAGGAAATTCTGGAATCGCGACTTCAGGAATGGCGGGAGCAATGTCGTCACCCGGCAGGTCAAAGGCGAGCGGCAACGGCGCGGGCGCCGCGAAGGGATCTTCTGGCATGAGCGCGGTGAACTCTTGCGGGGCCTCGGTGGGCAGTGGGGCTTCTTCCGTGGAGGCGACTTCCACGCGCGTGGTGCGCCGACGAATGACATTCGGGCGGACTCGGCTTTCCCGAATCTCCTCGCGCGCGGTGACCACATGGGCACTTTGCTCATCCATCTCCGTCACCATCCGTTCCCCTACGACTTTTTCTTCGCCGAGCACGAGGGCGGAGGTGTCCGCCGTTGCTGGGGCAGCGCCTGGCCGCACGACCGCGATCTCTTCGTCCGTCAGAGTGCTCTGGGCTTTCTTGCTATGGATGCCGAGTTCTTCCAGCTTCGCTAGCAAATATCGGGTGTCCATTCCCCACTCTTTGGCCAGTTCATGAATACGTTTTCGTGGCATATTCCCTCGTTACTGCTCTGACTGCTGCGTAAGGTCCTGTTCAATTATTTTCGCATACTGGGCACGCATTTCTCGCGACACAACGACGCGTAAAGACCGCAGGGGTCCAGACCGTGACGTGGCGAACGAGCGGACACACTTCGGTTGTCGATGACAGTACGCCCCACGTCCATGACCTGCCCCTAGCCGCAACGCCCCATCGGAGCCAAGCGTGAACCGGACCAACCGACGTTGCTCGTCTCGCTGGCCACAGCCGACGCATTGGCGAATCGGGGCGGTACGCTTCACACGTTGTCCTGTGTGCTCTCAAGTGATTCCGTCGCCTCTTCCAATGATGAAGCGACGACGGGTTCGGATTCAGGTTCCGCTACAAGTTCGATTTCAGGTTCGGTTTCAAGTTCGATTTCAGGTTCCGCTTCAGGTTCCGCTACCGCGACGAGATGGTCACGCGCGGCTTGTAAAATCGCCGCCGCCTTCTCCTCGCTCAGCCCATCGACTTCCAGCAAATCCTCGACATCGGCCGCCGCCACTTCCGCGGCGGTCTTAAAGCCCTGCTGATACAACAGTTCCGCGGTCATATCGCTGATACCCTCGACCGCGCGCAAGGATTCGAGCGCGCGCGAGTGCTCCAGCTCGACTTCCGATTGCGATCGGACATTGAGTTTCCAGCCCGTCAGCCGCGCGGCCAACTTGACGTTCTGCCCTTTTTTGCCAATCGCCAACGACAGTTGGTCATCGGGAACAATGACCTCCATCTCATGTTC